>NZ_JBAWDE010000269.1:0-9026 GCF_049590575.1 Pseudomonas sp. | reverse complement strand
GCAACCGGTGCTGGCGCAGATGGGCCGTAACATCGTGCATTGCGGCGACGTGGGCACCGGGCAAATCGCCAAGATCTGCAACAACCTGTTGCTGGGTATCAGCATGGTCGGTGTCAGCGAGGCCATGGCCTTGGGCGATGCGCTGGGGATCGACACCCAAGTGCTGGCCGGCATTATCAACAGCTCCACCGGGCGCTGCTGGAGTTCCGACACCTACAACCCTTGGCCGGGCGTGATCGAAACCGCGCCATCATCGCGTGGCTACACCGGTGGGTTCGGCGCCGACCTCATGCTCAAGGATCTCGGCCTGGCCACCGAAGCTGCGCGCCAGGCCAAGCAACCGGTGATTCTCGGCGCCGTGGCCCAGCAGTTGTATCAATCGATGAGCCAGCGCGGGGAAGGGGGCAAGGACTTTTCGGCGATCATCAACAGCTATCGCAAGCCTGAGTAGTGGTGAGCCCGCTCGCCACAGGTCAGGTGGCGAGCTTCAGGGCTCAAGCAAACACAAAATACTTGCGCACCGTCTCGACCACTTCCCACGTGCCCTTCATGCCCGGTTCCACCACGAAGATATCCCCAGCGCGCAAGTGAATCGGCTCCAGGCCCTCAGGGGTGATCACGCAGTAGCCTTCCTGGAAATGGCAGTATTCCCACTTCACGTATTCCACGTACCACTTGCCCGGTGTGCAGATCCAGGTGCCCATGATTTTGCTGCCGTCTTCGCTGGTGTAGGCGTTGAGGTTGACGGTGTGCGGGTCGCCTTCGAGCTTTTCCCATTTGCAGGCATCCAGGACCGGCAGTGGGTGGGTGTCGCGCAGTACGGTGATGGGCTTGGACATGATGACTCCTAGGCAGGGGAACGAGAGTCGAACCCTATAGCGTCGGGGTGTGGGGCAGTGGTCTGAACTCGACATCGGAATGCCCAGAAGCGCAGGTGAACACGATTGCCGGGGCATCGCGAATCAGTGTGGGAGGGGGCTTGCCCCCGATAGCGGTGGGTCAGCTGGCAGCTGTGTAAACAGACCCACTGCCATCGGGGGCAAGCCCCCTCCCACACTTTTGAGCGTGAATCAGTCGTTTCCTCGCAGTAAGTGCGAAAAATTTCCCGTCTAGCGCTGGAATTAGCAAGAAAATTCGCAACAGGCCCTCGTATCATTCACCCCAGTACCGACCGAGAGCCTTGAGATGAACCCAATAAAAACGTGGTGGGATATCAGCCCGCCCTTGAGTACGGCGACCCCGACCTGGCCGGGCGATACGCCGTTCCAGGAAGAGCGCGTGTGGCAGTTCGGCCCGGAGTGCCCGGTGAATGTCGGGCGCGTGACCTTCTCGCCGCACACCGGCGCCCATGTGGATGCGCCGCTGCATTACAGCGCGGACGGCGCGCCGATTGGCGAGGTGTCGCTGGATGTGTACATGGGCCCCTGCCGGGTGTTGCATTGCCTGGGCAGTGGCGCGCTGGTGCAGCCGCATCAACTGCAAGGGCGTGTGGATAACCTGCCCGAGCGCGTGCTGCTGCGTACTTATCCACAAGCGCCGCTGACTGAATGGGATTCGAACTTCACCGCCATCGCGCCGCAGACCATCGAGCTGCTCGCCAGCCTGGGCGTGCGTCTGATCGGTATCGATACGCCGTCCCTGGACCCGCAGCAGTCCAAGACCATGGATTCGCACAACGCCGTGGCCCGCCATGGCATGGCGATTCTCGAAGGCATCGTGCTCGATGACGTACCGGAGGGCGACTATGAACTGATCGCCCTGCCGCTGCGCTTTGCCAACCTCGACGCGAGCCCGGTCCGCGCCATTCTCCGCCCGCTCAAGGAGCCCACGCGATGAGCCAATGTCCCTTCTCTGCCGATTATCAGCCGCCTGAAGAGTGGCATAACGCCGAGCTGAATTTTTCCGAGTCCATGAGCTACGGCGACTACCTGGACCTGGGCAAAGTCCTCAGCGCCCAGCACCCGCTGTCGCCCGACCACAACGAAATGCTGTTTATCATCCAGCACCAGACCTCGGAGCTGTGGATGAAGCTGATGCTCCATGAGCTCAAGGCCGCTCGCGAACACCTGCGCCTGGGCGAGCTGCCGCCGGCGTTCAAGATGCTGGCGCGGGTCTCGCGGATCTTCGATCAGCTGGTGCACGCCTGGGCGGTGCTGGCCACCATGACGCCGTCGGAGTACAAGGCGATTCGCCCGTTCCTCGGGCAGTCGTCGGGGTTCCAGTCGTTCCAGTACCGCGAGATCGAATTTATCCTCGGCAACAAAAGCGCGGCGCTGTTACGCCCGCACGCGCACCGGCCGGCGTTGTTGAACGAGTTGAAAGTGGCGATTGCCACGCCGTCGCTGTATGACGAGGCGGTCAACCTGATGGCCAAGGCCGGCCTGGTGATTGACCCCAAGCGCGCCGAGCGCGACCCGACGGCGGCCACGGTTCACGATGAATCGGTGGAGGCGGCGTGGCGTGAGGTGTATCGCGACCCGAGCCGGTACTGGGATTTGTATCAGTTGGCCGAGAAATTTATCGACCTGGAAGATTCCTTCCGCCAGTGGCGCTTCCGGCATGTGACCACGGTGGAGCGGATCATCGGCTTCCAGCCGGGGACTGGCGGCACGGAAGGCGTGGGGTATTTGCGCAAGATGCTCGACACGGTGTTGTTCCCCGAGTTGTGGCGAGTGCGTTCCACGCTCTAAACAAAAAGCCCCGCAATCCCGGGGCTTTTTCATGAGCAATGCAATCAACTGTGGGAGGGGGCTTGCCCCCGATTACAGTGTGTCAGCCAATACATCCCCTGCTGACCCACCGCCATCGCGGGCAAGCCCGGCTCCCACAGGGATCACTGTGCATTCACTACAGCGTGACCCTTTTTCATCCGCATCCGATACGCGACATAGATAACCCCCACCCAAATCGGCATCGCATACACCGACTCACGAATGCCCGGAATCGCCAGCATCACGCTGACAATCATCACCATGAACGCCAGGCACAGGTAGTTGCTGAACGGGAACCAGAAGGTCTTGAACGACGGCGTCACGCCTTGCTCGCCCATGGCCTTGCGGAACTTGATGTGAGTGATGCTGATCAGCGCCCAGTTGATCATCAGCGAGGCAACCACCAGCGCAAACAGCAACTCCAGCGCGCTCTGTGGCGCCACATAGTTGACCACTACGCACAGCATCGTCACCAGGGCCGAAATCGCCAGGGCGCGCAGCGGTACGCCTTGCTTATTGAGCTTCATCAGCGCTTTCGGCGCATCGCCTTGCTCGGCCAGGCCGAACAGCATGCGGCTGTTGCAGTACACGCCGCTGTTGTACACCGACAGCGCCGCGGTCAACACCACGAAATTGAGGATGTGCGCGGCGGTGTCGTTGCCGATCAGCGAGAAGATCTGCACAAACGGGCTGCCGCTGTAGGCATCGCCCGACGCGCCGAGGGTTTGCAGCAGTTGGTCCCATGGGTACAGCGACAGCAGCACGGTCAGTGCGCCGACGTAGAAAATCAGGATCCGGTAGACCACCTGGTTGATCGCCTTCGGGATCACCTTGCGGGGCTCGCTGGCCTCGGCGGCGGTGATGCCCACCAGCTCCAGGCCGCCGAACGAGAACATGATGAAGGCCATCGACATCAACAGCCCCATGCCGCCATTCGGGAAGAACCCGCCGTGGCTCCACAGGTTGCTGACCGAGGCTTGCGGGCCACCGGTGCCGCTGAACAGCAGGTAGCAGCCGAGCACGATCATGCCGACAATCGCCACCACCTTGATGATCGCGAACCAGAACTCGGCCTCACCGAAGAACTTCACGTTCAGGGTGTTGATCAGGTTCACCGCGACAAAGAACACCAGCGCGCTGACCCAGGTCGGGATCTGCGGCCACCAGAACTGGATGTATTTGCCCACGGCCGTCAGTTCGGCCATGCCCACCAGCACGTAGAGTACCCAGTAGTTCCAGCCCGCCAGGAAGCCCGCGTAGCCGCCCCAGTATTTGTGTGCGAAATGGCTGAAGGACCCGGCCACCGGCTCTTCGACGATCATCTCGCCGAGCTGGCGCATGATCAGGAACGCGATAAAACCGGCAATCGCGTAACCCAGGATCATCGACGGTCCCGCCGACTTGAGCACGCCCGCCGAGCCGAGGAACAGCCCCGTACCGATTGCCCCTCCCAAGGCAATCAGCTGAATATGCCGGTTCTTCAGGCCACGCTTGAGGCCTACCGGGTTAACCATGTCATCCGCCATTAACGTTCCCTTCTACTTATATTTCTCAGGGTTGATTGCACGCCGCACCCGCCCCCCGAACTGCTGAGGGGTCAGATATTACTCTGCGTAAACTTTTCGTAATACAGCTGAACGCCATCAAGTGCCTGATCCAACAGCCATTGCTGGATGGATTCGACCATTGGCGGGGGGCCGCACAGGTACATATCCGCCGATCTATCGCGCAATTCGGCCAAGTCGAAATGCTCGGTGAGGTAACCGCGTTTGCCTGGCCACGCCGGTGAGGCGTCGCTCAGCACTTCGGTGTAGCGAAAATTCGCGAGGTGCGTGGCATAGGCTTGGATGCGCGCCGCTTCGCACAAGTCTTCGGCGCCACGCACGCCGTAATACAGATGCACCGGCTGCTCACAGCCGGTGGCGACCAGTTGATCAAGCATGCCCAGCAATGCCGAGAGCCCGGTGCCGCCCGCCACCAACACCAGCGGCTGGGTCACGTGCCGCAGGTAAAACGCCCCCAGGGGCGCTTCCATCAGCACCTCGTCGCCGATCTGGCAGCGCTCGCGCAGGTAGTTGCTCATCACCCCGTCCGGCAGCAGCCTTACCAGGAACTGCAAGTGGTTGCCCGGCAGATTGGCGAAGGAGTAGGAACGCCAACTGTGCGTGCCCGGCACCGCCAGGCGCGCATATTGGCCGGGCAGGAAGTCCAGCGGCGCCTCCAGTTGCACGTGCAAAATCGCCGTGCTGGCCGAGACCTGCCGCACCTCGCTCACCGTCCCGCGCACCTGCACCGGCCCCGGCGCGTTGCACAGGCTCGAATCAAAGTCGAAGTAAAACGTTGCGTCGGACTTTACGCGCGTCTGGCAACTGAGCATCTTGCGCTGCTGCAGGTCGAGGCGGGAGAGGGCTTCTTCGTCGACGTAGTCCTGGGTGTAATCGCCCGACTCGCAGCGGCCCTGGCAGGTGCCGCACACGCCTTCGCGGCAATCCAGGGGGATCTTGATGCCATTGCGCAGCGCCGCATCCAGCAGGATTTCATTCGTACCCACCGGAAAAAACAGGGTCTTGCCGTCGGCAAAGCTGAAGGCCACTTTGTGATTCATGTGTTGTTCTCCGCGCGCATAACCTGTGGCTGATCAGAGGTGATAGAAATCCAGCACCGAGTTGATGGTGTCGTTGAGCAGCAGCGCATGCTTGCGGGTGATCAACCAACTGTCGCCATGGGGTTTCAGGCTGTAGGTCGCCTGCCCGTAAAACTGCTCCGAGGTGGCCAGCCGATAAAACAGCGTGTGCCAGTTCAGCTTCACTTCCAGTAACCCGCCCGGTTGCTCCGAAACCCGCACGTTGTTGATCAGGTGCAAGGTGCGCGGCATGGGCGTGGCGGACGCCGCCTTGCCGGTGCGCAGGCGGAACACGCGGTCTTCCAGGCCGGAACGGTTGGCGTAATAGATCAACGACATCTCGCGCTTGGGGTCGCGGGTGTAGACGTGTTCCGAGTCCCATTGCGGCAGGTGGAACTCACTCTGCGGGTCGAACAATTGGACGTAGGCGTCCCAGTCCTGAGCGTCGCACAGCGCGGATTTGCGGTAGAAAAACTGCTCGATCCGGTACTGCAACTGGGCATTCATCACTTCACCTCCTGCAGTTTGAGCGCCTGTTTATCCAGGCCGTTGAGCAGAAACTGCTGCCAGTTGCGGTGCTGGTTGACGTACAGGCCTTCATGGGTGAATTCGGTGCCGGTCATCGCCGGTTGAATGCCGATGGCTTCGCTGTTGGGCGTAGGCCCGGTTTCCCAGCGGTGGCTGCCGCGTGAGATATCGCTCCAGCGTTCAAGCCTGCCCTGGAAACCGCGCTGGGCTTCGCGGAACTCGACCAGATCGTCCGGTGTGCCCATGCCGGACACGTTGAAGAAATCCTCGAACTGGCGAATGCGGTTTTCGCGGTCGGCGTCGGACTCGCCCTTGACCCCCAGGCACTGGCTGATGATCTCGGTCTTGTTCCACGCCACCGGGCGGATGATGCGCAGTTGCGAGCTGATCTGGTCGAGAAAGAACAGGCTCGGGTAGATATTCAGATTGCGCAGGCGGTGCATCATCCATTCGGCCTTTTGCTGGCCGTGTTCTTCTACCAGGCGCGGCATGATGGTGGCGTAGCCCGAACGCACGCTCGGGTTGGGCATGTCGCTGAACAACAGGCTGTGGCCATTGTTGAAGGCGAACCAGCCGTCATCGGTGTTCGCGTCGCCGGCGCCGAGCTTGCTGTAGTCCAGTGTGGTGCCGGAGCCGGTGCCGTTCTCGCTGTTCACCTGCTGGCGATGCTGCACCGTGGCCACGTAGTTGTAGTGCACGGTGCTGACGTGGTAACCGTCCAGACCGTTTTCGTTTTGCAGCTTCCAGTTGCCGTCGTAGGTGTAGGCGGATTTGCCCGGCAGCACCTCCAGCTCACCGGTGGCCGACTGCGCGACCATCATGTCGAAGAACACTTTCGCGTCGCCGAGGAAGTCTTGCAGGCTGTCGCTGCCATTCACGTCCAGGCTGATAAACACGAAGCCTTTGTAGCTGTCGATGCGGGCTTTTTTCAGGCCGCGCGTGGTTTTGTCGAAACCCTCCGGGTATTCCCCCGGCGCCTTGACCTTCACCAGCCGGCCATCACTTTTGTAACACCAGGCGTGGAACGGGCAGGTAAATGTCGACTGGTTGCCCTTGCCGACCCGCGTCAGGGTGGTGCCGCGATGCTGGCAGGCGTTGATCAGCGCGTTCAACTGACCATCGCCGTCGCGGGTGATGATCATCGGCTGGCGCCCGGCGCGCATCGTGACGAAGTCGTGGTTATTCGCCAGTTCGCTTTCGTGGCAGGCGTAGATCCAGTTTTTCTCGAAAATCAGCTCCATCTCCAGGTCGAACAGTTCCGGCTCGGTGAACATGTCGCGGGCGATGCGGAACACTTCGTCTGCCGGGCGAAAATCCAGGCAGCTCTGGATAAAACTTTTCCATTGCTCGACGCTTCTTGCACCACTCATGGGAGGCACCTTTTTGATAATGGCTAAACGGGTAGGCCATTAAGCGGCTGCGACGAGACGGCGGGCTATCCGGTTAATGGGGGAAGGTGGGCCGGAAAATTGGGCAGCAAATACCCAGTTCGGTGCGTGCGGGTGGGGCGATGCGCTACCGCCTTGCCAGGCAAGGGGCCAGAAACAGCCGTGGCTTATCCACTTAGTCGGCCGTTGCTATCCACCCCGTTGCAATCGTGCCTGCGTGGCGTAGAACTTGCTGTCGAACCACAACGACGCGCCGCCAGAGCGCGCAACCGCCTAACCGCCGTGGGTGCACCCTGATGAGTAGCCAGACACGCGATATCCATATTCAACGCTTCGACCTCGAAGGCGCCCGCAGCTGGATGTCCGGGATCTGCGGGCCGCACCGCCTGGCGACGGCCACGCCCGAGCGCCTGCGCTTTCACCACAGCGCCAACGTGTTCAAGTCCCGCGCGACGACTTTGGGCGTGATCGAGTACGGCACCGATGTGACCATCGACATCGAAGACGCCGAGCACTTCAGCAGCTACAGCCTGAGCCTGCCGCTGGTGGGCGAGCAGGAGCTGAGCCGCAACGGCGAGCGCCTGAGTTCCAACCGCGACCAGGGCGTGATCATCTCGCCCAATGAGCACCAGGTGCTGGCGATTTCCGGTGATTGCCGCAAGTTGCAGGTGGTGATCACGCGGGCAGCGATGAGCGAGTCGCTGGAGGGCTTGCTGCAACGGCCGATCGAGGCGCCGCTGAAATTCGAGTCGGTGATGGACGCCGTGGACGGCGCCCCGGCCGCATGGTGGCGCATGGCGCGTTACTTCATTGCAGAGCTGGAACGCAGCAGCGAATTGTATGAGCAGGCGGCGTTTACCCGGGACCTGGAAAGCTCGCTGATCAAAGGGTTGATCCTTGCCCAGCCGAACAATTACTCCGAGGAACTGCGCGCCGTGCTCGGCGTGAAACTGCCGCATTATCTGGTCCGCGCGCGCCAATACATCCACGACAACGCGCGCGAAGCCGTGCACCTGGAAGACCTCGAAGCCGCGGCGGGGGTGTCGCGGTTCAAGCTGTTCGATGCGTTCCGCAAATACTTCGCGCTGTCGCCGATGGCCTACCTGAAAAAGCATCGGCTGGGGGCCGTGCGTCAGGAGATTCTCGAGCACGGTTCGGTGCGTACCATCTCCGAAATCGCCCTGGGTTGGGGCTTTACTCACCTGGGGCGGTTTTCGGCGGAGTATCGCAAGCTGTTTGATGAGTCACCGAGCCAGACCCTGCAGCGCAAGCGCCTGCGCTGCCTTTGAACACAATGAAGATCAAACTGTGGGAGGGGGCTTGCCCCCGATAGCAGTGGATCAGGCAACCATTGTGTTGACTGACACTCAGTCATCGGGGGCAAGCCCCCTCCCACATTGGATGTGTGGTGTTTGGGACATCTCAGATCAGCTCTTCCACCAACTGCAAACAATGACGCAGCCCTGGCGACTGGTCATGCACCCGACGGCTGAGAATGATCGGCGACGTCGCGGTGGTTTCCACCACCGGCGTGTAGCCGATGTCCGCGCGGTGCAGCACCTGCACCGAGGCCGGGACCAGCGTCACGCCCATGCCTGCGCCGACCAGGCCGATGGCGGTCTGCAATTCGTTGGTCCACTGCGCCACCTTGAGGCTCAAGCCGTGGGCGTCGAACAGCGCGATCACATGGTCGGCGTAGCTCGGGCGCGGGTTGCCGGGGTAGAGCACGAAGGGCTCGGCGGCCAGTTGCGCGAGGGTGGCGGGCGCCTCCAGCAG
>NZ_JBAWDE010000268.1:0-6253 GCF_049590575.1 Pseudomonas sp. | reverse complement strand
GGCTTGCTCGCGAAGACGGTGGATCAGTCAGCAGATGTATTGACTGGCACATCGCCTTCGCGAGCAAGCCCGCTCCCACATCTGATCGCATTTGTACTTCCGACTTCTAATAACAAGGACACCCCATGCGCGCACTCGCCGCCTTGAGCCGCTTCGTCGGCAATACCTTCGCCTACTGGGTATTGATTTTCGCCGTCCTCGCCTTCCTCGAACCCAGCTGGTTCATCGGCCTGAAAAGCGCCATCGTCCCGCTGCTGGGCCTGGTGATGTTCGGCATGGGGCTGACCCTCAAACTCGAAGACTTCGCCGAGGTCGCCCGCCACCCGTGGCGCGTGGCCCTGGGCGTGGTTGCGCACTTTGTGATCATGCCGGGTGTGGCCTGGTTGCTGTGCCAGGCGTTTCACCTGCCGCCGGAAATTGCCGTCGGCGTGATCCTGGTCGGCTGCTGCCCAAGCGGCACATCGTCTAACGTGATGACCTGGCTCGCGCGCGGCGACCTGGCGCTGTCAGTGGCCATCGCGGCCGTCACCACCCTCCTCGCCCCGTTGCTCACCCCGGCGCTGATCTGGCTGCTGGCCTCGGCCTGGTTGCCGGTGTCGTTCATGGAGTTGTTCTGGTCGATCCTGCAAGTGGTGCTGCTGCCGATCGTACTCGGCGTGCTCGCACAACGCCTGCTCGGCGAGCGGGTGCGGCATGCGGTGGACGTCTTACCGTTGGTGTCGGTGGTCAGCATTGTGATCATCGTGGCGGCGGTGGTCGCGGCCAGCCAGGCGAAGATTGCCGAATCGGGCCTGTTGATCATGGCCGTGGTGATGCTGCACAACAGCTTCGGTTACCTGCTGGGCTACTTCACCGGCCGCGTATTCAAACTGCCCTTGGCGCAACGCAAGTCGCTGGCACTGGAAGTGGGCATGCAGAACTCCGGGCTGGGCGCCGCATTGGCCAGCGCGCACTTTTCGCCGTTGGCGGCCGTGCCGAGCGCGCTGTTCAGCGTCTGGCACAATATTTCCGGAGCGCTGCTCTCGACGTATTTCCGCCGCATGAGCGAGAAGGAAGACCGCCGCGTCCTGGAGAACACCCCGCAAACTTGATCGCACGATCAATTTTCGGCACTCTACCGAGCTTCGCGGGGACGACCCCGCGACGCTGACAAGGCGCACACTCCGGGGACGACCCCGCCTGAAGAAGCGAGGTCATCATGTCCTGGATCATTCTGTTTTTTGCCGGTTTGTTTGAAGTCGGCTGGGCCGTTGGCCTGAAGTACACCGACGGTTTCAGCAAGCCGCTGCCCACTGCCCTGACGATTGCCGCCATGGCCATCAGCCTCGGCCTGCTGGGCCTGGCCATGAAAGAACTGCCGCTGGGCACCGCCTACGCCATCTGGACCGGCGTGGGTGCCGTGGGCACAGTCATCGCCGGGATTATCCTGTTCGGGGAATCCATGGCGCTGTTCCGGCTGGCCAGTGTGGCGTTGATCATTTGCGGGCTGATTGGCCTTAAAGTCAGCGCTTAGGCCTCTACCGCTCCCACAGTCTGGATGCATTCCAACTGTGGGAGCGGGCTTGCTCGCGAAGGGGCCGGAACAACCCGCAAACCACTACCTGACACTCCCCCGCAACACAGCCACCTGCTCCTGCAACTGCGCAGGCGTCGCCGCCTCGACCGTCACCGGCTCACCGGCCACCAGCACCACCCGCGACCAGATCCGATGAAACAGCCCCTTGCTCGGATCGCGACTGAAAAAGCTCCCCCACAACCCCTGCAATGCCATCGGAATCACCGGCACCGGCGTCTCCTCAAGAATGCGCGTCACCCCGCCGCGAAACTCATTCATCTCACCGTCAGCCGTCAATTTGCCTTCCGGGAAGATGCACACCAACTCCCCATCCTTCAGATACTGGGCGATGCGCGTGAAGGCCTTTTCGTAAATCTGAATATCTTCATTCCGCCCGGCAATCGGAATCGCCCCGGCAGTGCGGAAGATAAAATTCAGCACCGGCAAACGGTAGATTTTGTAGTACATCACAAAGCGAATCGGCCGACGCACCGCGCCGCCAATCAGCAGCGCATCGACAAATGACACGTGGTTGCACACCAGTAAGGCGGCGCCCTCGTCCGGGATCAGCTGCAGGTTGCGATGCTCCACGCGGTACATGGAGTGGCTGAGCAGCCAGATCATGAAACGCATGGTGAACTCGGGGACGATCTTGAAGATGTAGGCATTGACCGCGATGTTGAGCAGCGACACCACCAGGAACAATTCGGGAATCGACAGCTTGGCCACGCTGAGCAGCAGGATCGACACGATAGCCGAGACCACCATGAACAGCGCGTTGAGGATGTTATTGGCGGCGATCACCCGCGCGCGCTCGTTCTCGGCAGTACGCGACTGGATCAGCGCGTACAGCGGCACAATATAGAAGCCACCGAACACACCCAGGCCAAGGATATCGAACAGTACCCACCAGGCCTGGCCGTAACCGAGTACGGCCAGCCAATCGTTGGCCTGCACGTTCTGCGGGAAGCCACCCGAGTGCCACCAGAGCAACAGCCCAAACACGGTCAGGCCGAACGAGCCAAAGGGCACCAGGCCGATTTCCACTTTACGTCCCGAGAGCTTTTCGCAGAGCATCGACCCGAGGGCGATGCCCACCGAGAACACAGTAAGGATCAGCGTCACCACGGTTTCGTCGCCGTACAACCATTCCTTGGCGTAGGCCGGGATCTGCGTGAGGTAGATCGCCCCGACAAACCAGAACCACGAGTTGCCGACAATCGAACGCGATACCGCCGGAGTCTGCCCCAGGCCCAGGCGCAAGGTGACCCAGGATTCGCTGAAGATATTCCAGTTCAAGCGCAACTGCGGCGTGGACGCCGCCGCGCGCGGAATGCTGCGACTGGCCAGGTAACCCACGACCGCCACGCCGACAATCGCCACCGCCACAATCGGCGCGTAGTGAGTGGACGACATCATGATCCCGGCGCCGATCGTGCCGGCGAGGATCGCCAGAAACGTGCCCATTTCCACCAGGCCGTTGCCACCCACCAGTTCATCGTCGTGCAAGGCCTGGGGCATGATCGAGTACTTCACCGGGCCGAACAGCGCCGAGTGTGTGCCCATGGCAAACAACGCCAACAGCATCAATTCCAGGTGATTGAACAGGAAGCCCGTGGCGCCCACCGCCATGATCACGATCTCGCCGACCTTGATCGCGCGGATCAACGCGTCCTTGTTGAATTTCTCGCCGAACTGCCCGGCCAGCGCCGAGAACAGGAAGAACGGCAGGATAAACAGCAACGCGCACAGGTTGACCCAAATCGCGCGGTCACCGTCGATGCTGAGCTTGTAGAGGATCGCCAGGATCAGCGATTGCTTGAAGATGTTGTCGTTGAAGGCGCCCAGTAGCTGGGTGATGAAAAACGGCAGGAAACGCCGTGTGCGCAGCAAGGTGAATTGTGAGGGGTGGCTCATCGTCCGTGTTCCTGCATGGCCTGAAGGCTGGTATTTATCAGGCCACGACTTTACCTAATCCCGCTTACTTATTCGCTAGTCCTGCAATGCACGGCGAAACAAAAAGCTCACCTTTATAGGCGCCCTGCACCGTGCGCTTGGCCACGAGCCACCACATCAGCGCCAATGCCACCACCAGCACGCTGCCGAACACGCTGAAGAACCCCAGGTGCAGCAGGCTCGCCAGCTTTAACGTGGCCAGGGCGTAGACCCCCAACGGGAAAGTAAAACCCCACCAGCCAAGGTTGAACGGGATGCCGACGCGCAGGTAACGCAGGGTGATCAACACCGCGATCAGCATCCACCAGAGGCCGAAGCCCCACAGGGTGATGCCCGCCACCAGGCCGAGGCCGTTGGCTATTTCGCCGAGACCCGGCAAGCCATTGGCGGTGAAGATCGCCGGGGCATCGCCGCCCAGCAGCAACATGCCCAGGGCCCCGGTGCCGATCGGGCCGAGCGCCAGCCAGCTCGAGGCGGCCATATTGGCCGGGGGCAATTTGTGCAAGGCCATGCGCAGCATCAGGATGGTCAGGATGCTGAACGCCACCGGCAGCGAAAACGCCCACAGCACGTAGCTGGTCACCAGCATGACCAGTTGCGCATGGGCGTCAGCCAGGTGCGGCGCCAGCAGGCCACCGCTGGCCGCCGCGACTTCGGCGGCGACCACCGGCAGCAGCCATACGGCGGTCATCTGGTCGATGCTGTGTGCCTGGCGGGTGAACATCATGAACGGGATCAGCACGCCGCAGGCCAGGGCCATCGCCACGTCCAGCCACCACAAGGCTTGCGCCAACGGAATCACATCGCTGCCCCAGCGCGGCAGGCCGAACAGCAGCAGACCATTGAGAATCGTCGCCAGGCCCATGGGAATGGTGCCAAAGAACATCGACACCGTGGAGTGCCCGAAGATGCGCCGCGCCTCGTGGAAAAACATCACCCAGCGCGCGGCGTATAGAACGGTGAATAAAATAAACAGCGCAATGGTGAACAGCCACAACCCTTCGGCGATGAGGTGCAACCCCGGCAGATTAAATGGCGTTTGCGCCAGGGCCAGCGCCAGCACGCCGGTGCCCATGGTCGCGGCAAACCAGTTGGGGGTGAACTGGCGAATCACTTCCCGAGGACGGGTCAGGTGACTGAAGGGTTTGTAACTGATGCTGTTCGAGCAGGGCATGATGGCAATCCTCTTCCTCGCTTGAGGTTGAGACCATGGTAGAACCTGATCGAATATCTATATAACGGGTAATATCTCTAACTGTTATCTGTTTTACCAATATAAGCCGGGCGCCGCTCCTGCCAGATCAACCCCGCCAAGGCCCCGACGGCCAGCAGGATCAGCACCGCGCCGTAGCCATCGGTAGTAGCGATCAAGCCGAAACTGCGGATCAGATTGCCCGCCAGCAACGAGGGCAGGCAGAACGCCAGGTAGCTCAACACATAAAACGCCGACATCAAACCGGCCCGCTCATGGGGCAAGGCCAACGGCACCACGCTGCGCAAGGCACCGAGAAAGCCCGCACCGAAACCGCTGCCGGCGACCAGGGTGGCGATGAAAAACAGTGGCAGGCTGGCGCTGTGCACGGCGGTGAGGATCAGCGCCACACCGATTGCCAGCAACCCGGCGCCGAGGCGCAGCACCTTGTCGGCCGGGCGATTGCGCAGGGTGAAAATCATCAGCGCACCGCTCAAGGTCAGCACCGCGACCAGCCCGCCACCGATCAAGTTGGAGGTCGAGCCGGTGGCGGCGCGCACTAGCGATGGAGCCAGCGACAAATAAAACCCGCCCATCGCCCATACCGCCACATCCACCGGCAATGACAGCCACAAGGCCCGACGCGCCTGAGGCGGCACGTGCAAGGTCGGACGCAACGAGGCGAGTGCGCCGGGAATACGGCTGACACTTTCCGGCAGGCGCCATACGTAGAGGGCCTGTGCCAGCATCAGCCCGAGCAACGCCCAGTAAATCAACTGGGTCGGCAACGGCGCGAACTCCACCAGCAAACTACTGCCCATCGCCCCGCACGCCATGCCCAGCAGGGGCGCCACGCTGTTGACCAGCGGGCCCTGTTGGCGGTCGGTGTCAAGCAAGGCGGCGCCCAACACGGCGGTGGCCATGCCGGTGGCAAACCCTTGCAAGGTGCGCGCGGCAATCAACCAGGCCACGCTGTCGGCATTGATAAACAGCAACATCGCCAGCATATCCAGGATCAGAGCGGAAAAAATCACTGGCTTGCGCCCCAGATGGTCCGACAATGAACCGACGGTCAGCAGCGCGGCAAGCAGGCTCAGGGCGTAGACACCGAAGATCAGCGTGAGCATGCCCGCGGAAAAATGCAGGCCTTCCTGGTACAGGTGATACAAAGGCGTCGGCGCGCTGGAGGCTGCAAGAAACGTCAACAAGGTGATCGCCAGGAACACCAGGCTGGAACGATGGGAAGTGAGGCTGGACATGGCACGCTCCGCTAAAGCTAATATTTTGCTTTTGCGGAGTGTGCTACCCGCCGGCGCTTAAAGCAAATTCTTTGTGTTAAGGTTTTACGCATGGCGATAAAAGAAGGCCTTCGCCCGGGGGGCCGCAGTGCCCGGGTACAAGAATCAGTGCATTCGGCCGTGCGTGAACTACTGGAAGCCCATGAGCGCTCCAATGTCACTGTGCCGATGATTGCCGCACGCGCGGGCGTCACGCCCTCGACCATCTACCGGCGCTGGGGCGACCTGTCCGTGCTGCTCGCGGATGTGGCC
>NZ_JBAWDE010000267.1:0-2314 GCF_049590575.1 Pseudomonas sp. | reverse complement strand
TCGCAGGCAAGCCAGCTCCCACATTTCGATCTTCATTCGGCTCGAATCCAGTATTTGCTGAATGATCGTTTCCTATATCCCAACCGCTTAAGACTTGATCGTTCCCAAAAAGGGACCTTGTTAGCTGACCATGAATGGACATGACACAGTTTTTTCTAACACCACTGAACAAACGTGGGAGGGGCTTGCCCCCTCCCACAGGTGATTTGTTCTGTACTGGAAAACTGCCACCCATCATGCGGTCCCCTCCCATCGTAAAGATCCCCACCCCACTGCCGATACCGAGGGGAGTTTTTCGACAGAAGTATCGACGCAATGTGGCTTTTGGACGGGTTTGCCTGGCTGTACAACCTCAACAGTTTTACCGGCGTGCTGCTGATGTGGTTTGCGGTGCTGGTGCTCACGGCGGCAGTGACCATGAACGTGCAGTCCAACCGCGGCAAGCTGTGGGGCTTCATGATTACGTCAGCCGGCGCGGTGTTTATTCTGGTGTATCTGGAAAGCCTGAACCTCATCGGCGCGGAACAGGCTATCAAGGGCGTGATGAGCAATTTCGTGGTCATGACCCTGGGTGGGCTCGGTTCAGGCCTGCTGGCGGTGGCGATAACCGAGAGGCCGACCCTGGATGAAGAAACACAGGCCCGAAGGTTCATCCGTGATCGCCTGCTGGACGCGCTGGAATATGCCTTTGTATTTTTCGCGATTTGCTCGCTCACCCTGCTTGCCTTTGGCCTGCTGTTTAACTGGCTGGGGTTCCCTCCCATCAATGGACATGACCTGCTGAGCCTGCTGATTGTGTGCCTCGGCGCACTGCTGGGCTACGCGATTGCTTCCCGTGTAAACCGCTTGAAAAACTGGGAGCAACTGGGTGCCGGCGCGCTGATGGCGCTGCTTTTGCTGCTGCTGCCGGTTTACGCTCAAGCCTTGGCAGGGGTGTGGGATTGGAGCGCGCCGGCGGTGCTGGGTCTGCACGTATTTGCGGCATTGGCGCTGCTTCGGACCATCTGGTTCCACCGCACCGAATGGCGCAGCGCCTGAATACGCGTATTCATTGATTCATCATTAACCTAGGCGTAACAGTCCAATGCCCAGCTTGATTGATGCCCCATGGTTTCACTCCTAAGGTAAGCCCACGACAGCAAACCCGTGGAGCGACCATGACAACAACCATCACCCCCGACTCGCGCTGGACGCGGCGGCGCGACGAGAAGCAGCGGCGCCTCGGGCTGGTCAAACAATACGCAGACGGGGCGGTGCTGCCCAGCGACAAGATCGTCGAGGCCCTGGAAGCGTTGATCCTGCCCGGCGACCGCGTGGTGCTGGAGGGCAACAACCAGAAGCAGGCCGATTTCCTCTCGCGCTCCCTGGCCAAGGCCGACCCGGCCAAGCTCCACGATTTGCACATGATCATGCCCAGCGTCGGGCGTTCCGAGCACCTGGACCTGTTTGAAAAGGGTATCGCCCGCAAGCTCGACTTTTCCTTCGCCGGCACCCAGTCCCTGCGCATCAGCCAGTTGCTCGAAGACGGCCTGCTGGAAATCGGCGCGATCCACACCTACATCGAACTCTACGCGCGGCTGGTGGTGGACCTGATCCCCAACGTCGTGCTCTCGGCTGGGTTCATGGCCGACCGCGCCGGCAATATCTACACCGGCGCCAGCACCGAAGACACCCCGGCGCTGATCGAACCCGCCGCGTTCAGCGACGGCATCGTGATCGTGCAGGTCAACCAGTTGGTGGATGACGTCACGGATCTGCCTCGCGTCGACATCCCTGCCAGTTGGGTGGATTTTGTGGTGGTGGCCGACAAGCCGTTCTACATCGAGCCGCTGTTCACCCGCGACCCGCGCCACATCAAGCCGGTGCATGTGTTGATGGCGATGATGGCGATCCGTGGCATCTACGAAAAACACAATGTGCAGTCGCTGAACCATGGCATCGGTTTCAACACCGCCGCCATCGAATTGATCCTGCCGACCTACGGCGAATCCCTCGGCCTCAAAGGCAAAATCTGCCGCAACTGGACCCTCAACCCGCACCCGACGCTGATCCCCGCCATCGAAAGCGGCTGGGTCGAAAGTGTGCATTGCTTTGGCACCGAACTGGGCATGGAGAACTACATCGCCGCGCGCCCGGACGTGTTCTTCACCGGCCGCGACGGCTCGATGCGTTCCAACCGGATGTTCTGCCAGCTGGCCGGCCAGTACGCGGTAGACCTGTTTATCGGCGCCACCCTGCAAGTGGACGGCGACGGGCATTCCTCCACCGTGACCCGTGGCCGTCTTGCCGGGTTCGGTGGCGCGCCGAACATGGG
>NZ_JBAWDE010000266.1:0-54260 GCF_049590575.1 Pseudomonas sp. | reverse complement strand
GGTCAAAGCCGCATCGACCCCAATGGTTTGCCGATCAGTTGGTCGATTCAGGTCGCCAGCCTGGGCAATCGCGAAGGCGCCGACGCCCTGCAGAAAAAGCTCCGTAGCCAAGGTTATAACGCCTATATCCGCAGCGCCGACGGCAAGAATCGGGTGTTTATCGGGCCGCTGATCGAGCGCGCGGAGGCCGACCGCCTGCGCGACTTGCTGGACCGCCAGCAGAACCTCAAGGGCTTCGTGACGCGTTTCCAGCCTGAGCGCGGCTAAACACTGCAGACCTCGGTGGGTGCTGCGGTTTGATGTGGGAGCGGGCTTGCCCGCGAATATGGTGGATCAGTTGACTTAATCTGTTGCTGACCCACTGCATTCGCGGGCAAGCCCGCTCCCACATTCGTTTTGGGGGTAGGGTTGAGATCGGATTCGTTCGCCCCAAACTATTGATTTGCAAAGCACCTGTAATCACCGCTTACCGACAGCCCGACGCTCTGCTAAAATGCGCCGCCTTATCTGTCCGTAGGCTGAAACGTGCCATTTACCTGGGTTGATTGGGCGATCGTTGCAATCGTCGCCATCTCCGCTTTGATCAGTCTAAGCCGCGGCTTCGTAAAAGAAGCACTGTCGTTGCTGACCTGGATCATCGCAGGAGTCGTAGCCTGGATGTTCGGCGGTTCATTGTCGGTTTACCTGGCCGGATACATCGAGACACCTTCGGCTCGCGTCATCGCGGGCTGCGCCATCATGTTCATCGCCACGCTGCTGGTGGGGGCAATGGTCAATTATCTTATTGGCGAGTTGATACGCGTCACCGGCCTCTCCGGGACCGATCGATTTCTCGGCATGGCCTTCGGCGCCGCGCGTGGCGCATTGCTGGTGGTCGTGGCGGTCGGGCTATTGAGCCTGGGGCCAGTACAGCAGGATTCGTGGTGGCAGGAGTCGGTACTCGTGCCAAAATTTCTATTGGTTGCAGATTGGTCCAAGAACCTCATCTTGGGGTGGAGCAGTCAGTGGCTGGCCAGCGGAATCAGCGTACCCGCTGATCTTCCGTTCAAGGAACACCTCTTGCCGGCCAAAACGCCTCAGTAAGTTGTGTTCAGTCAAGATTCATTAAGTAGGGGTTGCGTCGCATGTGTGGCATCGTCGGTATCGTCGGTAAGTCGAACGTGAATCAGGCGCTGTATGACGCGCTAACCGTCCTCCAGCACCGCGGCCAGGACGCTGCCGGTATTGTGACCAGCCACGACGGCCGGTTATTCCTGCGCAAGGACAATGGCCTGGTGCGTGACGTGTTCCATCAGCGTCACATGCAGCGCCTCGTCGGGCACATGGGCATTGGCCATGTGCGTTACCCGACTGCCGGTAGCTCGACCTCGGCCGAAGCTCAGCCGTTCTACGTCAACTCGCCGTATGGCATCACCCTGGCGCACAACGGTAACCTGACCAACGTTGAACAACTGGCCAAGGAGATTTACGAATCTGACCTGCGCCACGTCAACACCAACTCCGACTCGGAAGTGCTGCTCAACGTGTTCGCTCACGAGCTGGCCCAGCGCGGCAAGCTGCAGCCGACCGAAGAAGATGTGTTCGCTGCCGTGACTGACGTGCACAACCGTTGCGTCGGTGGCTATGCGGTGGTGGCGATGATCACCGGTTACGGTATTGTTGGTTTCCGTGACCCGCACGGCATCCGCCCAATCGTGTTCGGCCAGCGTCACACCGACGAAGGCGTCGAGTACATGATCGCCTCCGAAAGCGTGTCCCTGGATGTGCTGGGTTTCACCCTGATCCGCGACCTCGCGCCGGGCGAAGCGGTGTACATCACTGAAGATGGCAAGCTGCACACCCGCCAGTGCGCAGTGGCGCCGAAACTTACCCCGTGCATCTTCGAACACGTCTACCTGGCGCGTCCGGATTCGATCATCGACGGTGTTTCGGTGTACAAGGCGCGCCTGCGCATGGGCGAGAAACTCGCTGACAAGATCCTGCGCGAGCGCCCTGAGCACGATATCGACGTGGTGATCCCGATCCCGGATACCAGCCGTACCGCTGCGCTGGAACTGGCCAACCACTTGGGCGTCAAGTTCCGCGAAGGCTTCGTCAAGAACCGCTACATTGGCCGTACTTTCATCATGCCCGGCCAGGCGGCGCGCAAGAAATCGGTACGCCAGAAGCTCAACGCCATCGAGCTGGAATTTCGCGGCAAGAACGTGATGCTGGTGGATGACTCCATCGTGCGCGGCACCACCTGCAAGCAGATCATCCAGATGGCCCGTGAAGCCGGCGCAAAAAACGTCTACTTCTGTTCCGCCGCGCCTGCCGTGCGTTACCCGAACGTCTACGGTATCGATATGCCGAGCGCCCACGAGCTGATCGCCCACAACCGTTCGACCCAGGACGTGGCCGACCTGATCGGCGCCGACTGGCTGATCTACCAGGACCTGCCGGACCTGATCGAAGCGGTCGGCGGTGGCAAAATCAAGATCGCCGAGTTCGACTGCGCCGTGTTCGACGGCAAGTACGTGACCGGTGATGTCGATGAGACCTACCTGAACAAGATCGAGCAGGCGCGTAACGACTCCTCGAAGATCAAGACCCAGGCGGTCAGCGCGATCATCGATCTGTACAACAACTGAGTAAACACCGGCCCTGAGGGGCCGGTTTTGTATCTTAAACAAAGAATTTTGAGAGTAAGGAGTCGCAGCATGAGTCAGGAATGGGATGCCGGTCGGCTGGACAGCGACCTCGATGGCGTAGCTTTCGATACCCTGGCTGTGCGCGCCGGCCAGCACCGCACGCCGGAAGGTGAACACGGTGATCCGATGTTCTTCACTTCCAGCTACGTGTTCCGCACCGCCGCCGATGCGGCTGCGCGCTTTGCCGGTGAAGTGCCGGGCAACGTCTATTCGCGCTATACCAACCCGACCGTGCGTGCGTTCGAAGAGCGCATCGCGGCCCTGGAAGGCGCTGAGCAGGCGGTGGCCACGGCAACCGGCATGGCGGCGATCCTGGCGGTGGTGATGAGCCTGTGCAGCGCCGGCGACCACGTGCTGGTGTCGCGCAGCGTGTTCGGTTCGACCATCAGCCTGTTCGAAAAGTATTTCAAGCGCTTTGGTATCGAAGTCGACTACGTACCGCTGGCGGACCTGTCCGGCTGGGGCGCGGCGATCAAGGCCAACACCAAGTTGCTGTTCGTCGAGTCGCCGTCCAACCCGCTGGCCGAACTGGTGGATATCACTGCGTTGTCCGAAGTGGCGCACGCCAAGGGCGCAATGCTGATCGTCGACAACTGCTTCTGCACCCCTGCGTTGCAGCAGCCGCTGAAGCTGGGCGCTGACATCGTGGTGCATTCGGCGACCAAGTTCATCGACGGCCAGGGCCGTTGCATGGGCGGCGTGGTGGCTGGCCGCAGCGAGCAGATGAAGGAAGTGGTGGGCTTCCTGCGTACCGCCGGCCCGACCCTTAGCCCGTTCAACGCGTGGATTTTCCTCAAAGGCCTGGAAACCCTCAGCCTGCGCATGAAGGCCCATTGTGCCAATGCCCAGGCGCTGGCCGAGTGGCTGGAGCAACAGGACGGTATCGAGAAGGTGCATTACGCCGGCCTCAAGAGCCACCCGCAGCACGCGTTGGCCCAGCGCCAGCAACGTGGCTTTGGTGCCGTGGTGAGCTTTGAAGTGAAAGGTGGCAAAGAGGGCGCCTGGCGCTTTATCGACGCGACGCGCCTGATTTCGATCACCGCCAACCTGGGTGACAGCAAGACCACCATTACCCATCCGAGCACCACGTCCCACGGTCGCCTGGCGCCCCAGGAGCGTGAAGCCGCGGGTATCCGTGACAGCCTGATCCGCATCGCCGTGGGCCTGGAAGATGTAGCCGATTTGCAAGCGGACCTGGCTCGCGGGCTGGCTGCCTTGTGATCGAGTGGTCCATGGAAGCAGCGGCCGCCACTAACGGGCGTGTCGCGTTGGTGACGGGCGCGGCGCGGGGCATTGGCCTCGGGATTGCCGCGTGGCTGATCAGTGAAGGCTGGCAGGTGGTATTGACCGACCTGGACCGCGAGCGCGGTTCCAAGGTGTCCAAGGTGCTGGGTGAGAACGCCTGGTTTATCACCATGGACGTGGCGGATGAGAAGCAAGTCGCCCAGGGCGTCGCCGAGGTGTTGGGGCAATTCGGGCGCCTGGACGCGTTGGTGTGCAACGCAGCGGTGGCCGACCCGCGCAATATCACCCTGGAAAGCCTCGACCTGGCTTACTGGAATCGCGTGCTGGCGGTCAACCTCAGCGGGCCGATGTTGTTGGCCAAACACTGTGCGCCCTACCTGCGCGCCCATGGCGGTGCCATCGTCAATCTGGCATCGACCCGAGCCGGTCAATCGGAGCCCGATACCGAAGCCTATGCGGCGAGCAAGGGCGGTCTGTTGGCCCTGACCCACGCGTTGGCGATCAGTCTTGGCCCGGAAGTGCGGGTGAATGCCGTCAGCCCGGGCTGGATCGATGCGCGTGACCCCGCAGCACGGCGTGCCGAGCCTCTGACCGATGCCGATCATGCCCAGCATCCGGCGGGCAGGGTCGGTACCGTGGAGGATGTGGCGGCAATGGTGGCATGGCTGTTGTCACGCCAGGCTGGCTTCGTCACCGGGCAAGAGTTTGTGGTGGACGGCGGCATGAGCAAGAAGATGATTTACAGCGAGTAGGGCAGGCGGGCGTCTTGAAGTGATTTTGTCTTTTTCAGAAAAACTTCAAGCGGGCTATTGACTTAGGTCCGCTACCTGCGTAAATTTCGCGGCCTCAACGAAGCAAAGGGTGATTAGCTCAGCTGGGAGAGCATCTGCCTTACAAGCAGAGGGTCGGCGGTTCGATCCCGTCATCACCCACCACTTCTTGAGAGTTTTGCCTTCGGGCAAGACGCAACGTTAAAGGTTGCACCGACGCGCAGCGGTAGTTCAGTCGGTTAGAATACCGGCCTGTCACGCCGGGGGTCGCGGGTTCGAGTCCCGTCCGCTGCGCCATATTTTCCAGGTCTGATCCGTCAGGCTTGAGATTGAACAGCCAAGGCTGCTTGATCCGACGTTTTAAAGACGGTTGAGTGTTTACGCACAGCCGGTCAAGCGATACGCAGCGGTAGTTCAGTCGGTTAGAATACCGGCCTGTCACGCCGGGGGTCGCGGGTTCGAGTCCCGTCCGCTGCGCCATATCTGCCTCAAGGCCCACTGAACGCCTTGAAGCACAAAGAAGCCACTGGCTGCTTTGATCCGATAGCAAAAACCCTGGTCGAAAGACCGGGGTTTTTTGTGTCTGCGATTTGGGTATTGATGCAGGCCGGCGAACCGGCCCCGCTGTTTGAGTCAGAACCCCAGCTTGTCGCGCAGCCCGTAGTACCACGCGCCCAGCGCGGCAAACGGTGTGCGTAGCAGTTGCCCGCCCGGGAAAGGGTAGTGCGGCAGGTCGGCAAACGCATCAAAACGCTCTGCCTGGCCTCGAAGGGCTTCCGCCAGGACCTTGCCGGCCAAATGGGTGTACGTCACGCCATGGCCGCTGCAGCCCTGGGAGTAATAGATGTTATCGCCCAGGCGGCCCACCTGCGGCAGGCGCGACAGGGTCAGCAGGAAATTGCCGGTCCAGGCATAGTCGATTTTCACATCCTTGAGCTGCGGGAAGGCCTTGAGCATCTTCGGTCGGATGATCGCTTCGATGTTGGCCGGGTCGCGTGCGCCGTACACCACGCCGCCGCCGAAGATCAGGCGTTTGTCGCTGGTGAGGCGGTAGTAGTCGAGCAGGTAATTGCAGTCCTCGACGCAGTAATCCTGTGGTAGCAATGTCTCGGCCAGTTCGTCGCCCAGTGGCGCTGTGGTGATGACCTGGGTGCCGCAGGGCATCGATTTGGCCGCCAGTTCCGGTACCAGGTTCCCCAGGTAGGCATTGCCTGCCACGATGATGAACTTGGCCCTGACGTTGCCCTCGGCGGTGTGTACCACCGGGTTGGCGCCGCGCTCGATGCGCACCGCAGCGGACTGCTCGTAGATCGTGCCGCCCAGGGACTCCACCGCGGCCGCTTCGCCCAGCGCCAGGTTGAGCGGGTGGATGTGCCCGCCACTCATGTCCAGCAGGCCGCCGACATAGTTGTCACACGCCACCACTTCACGGATACGGCGCTCGTCCAGCAGCTCCAGTTGCGTATGGCCGTAGCGTTCCCACAGGCGCTTCTGTGATTCCAAGTGCCCCATGTGCTTGCTGTTGAGCGCTGCGAATACGCCGCCATCCTTCAGGTCGCACTGGATCTGATACTTGGCAACCCGCTCGCGAATGATCCGACCGCCCTCAAACGCCATTTGCCCCAGCAATTGGGCCTGCTGGGCGCCAACGCTGCGCTCGATCACGTCGATGTCGCGGCTATAGCTGTTGACGATCTGCCCGCCATTTCGGCCAGACGCACCAAAGCCCACTTTGGCGGCTTCCAGCACCGTTACGCGAAAACCGTTCTCCAGCAGAAACAGCGCACTGGAAAGGCCAGTATAGCCGGCGCCAATCACGCACACATCGGTTTCGACCTCACCTTGCAGCTTCGGGCGCGGTGAAACTGTGTTCGCGGAAGCGGCGTAGTACGACTGGGGGTAGGGGGTGTTCGCCATCCTGGAACCTCTGTTTTATATTTTTTACGAGTGCGCCGATCCTACCTGAGTTGAAAATTGCCTGCCAGCCACCCGGAAATCGCGGGTGCGCCCGTCCCAAATAAAAAATTCGCATATTCATAGGGTTAGCTGCAAAAAAGATGTTGACACACCTTCGGAATTCCGTAGAATGCCGCCTCACAGCAGGCACGTAGCTCAGTTGGTTAGAGCACCACCTTGACATGGTGGGGGTCGTTGGTTCGAGTCCAATCGCGCCTACCAAACAAAATCCGCTCTGCTGGGCGGTCTAGAAGGGCTCACCGAAAGGTGGGCCCTTTTTTGTTGTCTGCGATTTACTGCGGGCGGCGCACTAAAGTATCCAGCTGCCACGCCGATGCAGTCAGTACTCTCTCGTCGTCGGACATTTGGCATGCTTATCAACATTAGCAATCCCTCCCCGGTATCCAGCACGCAAACCGCTGCTGCCCCGGTTGACTCCACAACCGCCCAAAACACCAGCGGCGCAACAGGCTTGACGGTCAATATGAAAGCCGACCCTAACGGTGCGGGTGGCGTGGGCGGCGGTGAGGCTGCGCCGGCCAAGCAGGAGTCGGAGACGGTCAAGCAGCTGAAAAAGCAGATCGAGCAGTTGCAACAACTGCTTCAGCAGCAGCAACAAGCGTTGCAGAAAGCCCAGGCCAGCACTCAGGATCCCGACGCCAAGGCAGTCGCTGTAGCGGCGGCTCAATCGCAGATCGCGAACACCTCGGCGGCTTTGCAGACAGTCACTTCGGCATTGCTGAAGGCCGTGACGGATGAAGGCAACAGCGGCACGGGCTCGATGGTCAGCACCACCGCTTGAGCACTCGGCATGTGTGTTGAAGTGCTCAGCCGCGCTTCAGCACACTTTCACCCGCCTGGGCCGGCAACCGGTACACGTCCACCAGCGCCAACACCCCCAGCAACGCCACGCCGACAAACGCCACCCGAAAATCCCCCACCTGTGCCTGGGTCTCATGCCCTTGCAGCGTCATGGATGCGCGCAACAACAGCGCGGCAACTGTTACGCCCATCCCCATGGCCAACTGGAACGCCATGCTGAACAGTGCTGACGCTTCGCTCATGCGCGGTTTGGGCACGTCCGCGAAGCCGATCGAGTTGTAGCAGGTGAACTGCATCGAGCGTGACAACCCGCCCACAAACAACACCGCGGCAATCACCGCGAACGGCGTGTGTGCGGTGAAAAATGCACACGCCGCGATTGACACTACGCCGATCGCGCCATTGACCAGCAACACCTGGCGAAACCCGTAGCGCTGCATGATCGCGGTGGTGAAGGGTTTCATCGCCAGGTTGCCGGCAAATACCGCAAGCACCAGCATGCCTGCATCGACCGGCGATAACCCAAAAGCCACCTGAAACAGCAGCGGCAGCAAGAATGGCAAGGCACTGATGGCCAATCGAAACAGCGAACCACCGTAGATGCTCACACGGAAGGTGTCGATCGACAGGGTCCCCAGCGGCAGTAACGACTCGGCGTCGCGCCGACAATGGCGCACGGCCCATACCGCCAGCACCACGCCCGCTGCGACCAGTGCCAACCCTGGGATCAGCATTTCGCCCGTCTGGCTGCCCAGCCATTCCAGCCCGCCCAGCAAGGCCACGCAGGCACCCGCGAGCAATACAAAACCCTTTGCGTCAAATCTGCGCACGCTCGCTTCGCGGCCTTCCGGCACCAGCCAGAGTGCGGCAACCAGGGCCAATGCGCCGAGCGGCAGGTTCACGTAAAAGATCCAGGGCCACGATGCATGAGTGACGATCAGCCCGCCGGCCAATGGCCCGAGAATCGGCGCGACCAGGCCGGGCCAGGTAATGATCGCGATCATTTTCACCAAGTCTTTCTTGTCCGTATTGCGCAGCACGGCCAGGCGCCCCACGGGCACCATCAGCGCGCCACCAATGCCCTGCAGGACCCGGGC
The DNA here is from genome assembly GCF_049590575.1 of Pseudomonas sp. GTDB lineage: Bacteria > Pseudomonadota > Gammaproteobacteria > Pseudomonadales > Pseudomonadaceae > Aquipseudomonas. The sequence goes on along the minus strand of NZ_JBAWDE010000266.1, from coordinate 45,680 downwards.
GACCACGAACATTTCAATACTTTGGCTCAGCCCGCAGAGCAGCGAGGCGAGGGTGAACACGATAATCGCGCCGGCAAAAACGCGGCGCGCACCAAAACGATCAGCGACCCAGCTGGACAGCGGTATGAAGATCGCCACGGCGAGGATATAGGCGGTGATGCCGATGTTCATGTCGACTGGGGTGACCCCGAAGGCCGTCGCCATGGTCGGCAGCGCGGTGGCAATGACCGTGGCGTCGAGGTTCTCCATGAAGAAGGTCACGGCGACCACCAGGGCGATCAGACGTGTTTGCAGGCTGAGGCCGGTCTCGGCGGAGGGTGTGGCGGGAGAGGTCACCGGTGCTGCCCCTTGTTTGTAAAGGTTGCTGGCCGTTGACGATACCGGTTCAGGCTGAAACGCACACGTGCCGAGGCGCGGTTTCGGATCAAATTATCGGAGATGTCTAAATGCCATCACCGCTGTACAATCGCTTCCGGCCGATATCCGGTCAAGCCAAGCTGGCGATAGGGAGTGGTGGGTATGAGTGTTCGGTTAGCGGTAGGGATTGCGGCGTTGATGTTGCTGGCGGGTTGCGTCACCAGTCGGTCGGAGGTTGATGTCAACTTTGTACCACCGGGTAACGTGCAGCCTGCGGCAAACAATGGCAAAAAGGTGCTGATCAGCACGGTGGATGAGCGGGTCTTCCAGATAAGTCCTCGTAACCCGGCCACGCCTTCGCTGAAAAATAACGAAGTCAACGATAAATCCATTACCGAGCGTGCTATCGCTCGCAAACGTAATGGTTACGGCATGGCACTTGGCGATGTGTTGTTGCCGTCCGGTCGCACCCTTTCGCAATTGGTCAATGAGTCAGTCGCCTCGGCCTACCAACAAGCCGGCTATGAAGTCGTGACCGAGCCGGGTGCTGCGGATGCCACCATGGTCAAGGTGCATATCGTCGAATTCTGGTCGTGGTTTACCCCGGGGTTCCTCTCGGTTGATGTCAGCAGCAAATCCCTACTGCGTATCGAAACACTGGGGGCGAAGACTTTTGATGTGGTCAGCGCTCAAAACCAGAGCATGCAACTGGTGGTAGAAAAAGATTGGAAGAAAATCACCGAGGCGAATCTTCAGGAAGTGTCGCGCGAGACTTCCAAGCAGCTTTGAGACCCGCAGGTGTGTGGCAGGACGGTCAACCGCGAGGTTGGCCCTTTTTGCATGTATAAAGTCATACTCGGTTACTTTCGATGCCGTGCAGGAGATGAAAGTCGTGATGGAAATGGAAGTGTCGTTCAATGTTTCGGAACAGGAGCGCGAGGCGATCCTCAAGCCACTGAGGGCCTATAACCTCAGCCATACAGGCGAAATGCCGTTCGAAACCGTCGGGATTTTATTGCGCGATCCCACGACCCAAGAGGTAGTAGGTGGTTTATACGGAAAGATTTCCTACGGGTGGATGTTCATTGAGTTACTGAGCATCCCGGACTCGATCCGTACCCAAGGCACCGGCACACGCCTGATGCAGGCGGCGGAAGCGTTGGCGCGGCAGAAGGGCTGCGTAGGGATTTGGCTGGACACGTTCAGCTTCCAGGCGCCTGGATTTTATCGAAAGCTGGGCTTCAGTGAGCTCGGGCATATCGCCGATTACCCACCAGGCCATCAGCGACATTTCTTCGAAAAACGCTTGGTATAACGCGCTGGGCCCCACTACCGCACTGGATAAACGGTGGGGCGCCATGCTCTGCAAATGGTCGAAGTCCTTTTGCATACGGTTGACCGTGCCTCTCAAAACGCCCACAAACTTTATTGATTTCCAGCAACAATTTTTCTTGTTGGACACCTCCCGCCCCCAGGCAGCAAAGTTGCCGCCACTGACGCTCGACCTTCCGGGTCAACAATAAAAAACCGAGCCGATTGCACGCCACTTCCTGCTGTGAACCCTTTGTTCACATCCTGCTGTAATGGCGCCGCAGCGCGCACTTAAGGACCTCTCCGTCATGCAAACTGTTGTGAACTTATGGCCGTTGATCGGCGTACTTGTGATCGTGGTCGGCTTTGTCTTGCGCTTCAATCCGCTGTTGGTGGTGACCGCCGCCGCTATCGCCACCGGGCTCGCGGCCCATTTCCCGCTGGAAAAAATCCTCGCCACCATGGGTGATGGCTTCCTGCAGACTCGTGCCCTGCAATTGATTCTGTTGTTGCCCCTGGCGGTCATCGGCCTGCTGGAGCGCCATGGTTTGCGCCTGCATGCGCAGAACTGGATTGCGCGGTTCGAGCGCGCCACGGTCGGGCGCCTGTTGATCATTTACCTGTTTGTACGCGAATCCACCGCCGCCATGGGGTTGACCAGCCTGGGCGGGCACCCGCAGATGGTGCGCCCGCTGCTGGCACCCATGGCCGAAGGCGCGGCGGAAAAACGCTACGGCAAACTGCCGGACAAAGTACGCCACAAGGTGCTGGCCATGTGCGCCGCGACGGACAACGTCGGTCTGTTTTTTGGTGAGGATATCTTTGTCGCCTTTGGTGCGATCGCGCTGATGCACACCTTCCTGCTGGGCTCGGGGATTGATGTGGAACCGCTGCACATCGCGGTGTGGGGCATTCCTACGGCGATCTGCGCGTTTATCATCCACGCCATGCGCCTGCACAGGTTTGACCGAAGGCTGACCCGCGAAATGACGCCAGTCGCCACCCCGGGGGAGGCTGCGCAATGATCATTTCCATTCAATACCTGTACTGGCTGGCCGGGGTGCTGCTGCTGATCACCGCAGGCATGATTCTGCTCGATCGCACCCACCCCAAGCGCTGGTCCAGCGCCTTGTTCTGGCTGCTGTTCGCGATCCCGTTCCTGGTGGGGGAGCGGCTGCCTTCGGTGGCCATTGGTGCCGGCGTGGTCGTGATGGCGTTGATCGCAGGCCTGGGTGGTGTCGGCCGTGGCACACATGCCGAACTGCATGACAAGGCTTCCCGTGCGAGCGCCGGTCGTTTGGGGCACAAACTGTTTATCCCGGCGCTGGCCATTCCCCTGACAACGGTGATCGGTTCGGTACTGCTCAAGCACACCGAGATCGGCGGCGTGCCGTTGCTGGATCCGAAAAACACCACCTTCGTATCCCTCGGCATCGGCTGCCTGATCGCCCTGGGCCTGGCGTGTTGGCTGACCCGTGACACCCCGGTGCAGGCCTTGCGCGAATCGCGACGCCTGACCGAAGCCCTGGGCTGGGCGATGGTGCTGCCGCAGATGCTGGCAATGCTTGGCTTGCTGTTCAACGAGGCCGGCGTCGGCACGGCCGTTGCCCACGTCACCACCACCTACATCAACATGGATTTCAAGCTGGTAGCGGTGATGGTCTATGTGTTGGGCATGGCGCTGTTCACGGTGATCATGGGTAACGGTTTTGCGGCATTTCCGGTGATGACCGGCGGGGTCGGCGTGCCGGTGCTGGTGGGGATCTATGGCGGCAACCCCGCCGTGATGGCTGCGATCGGCATGTTCTCCGGTTACTGCGGTACGCTGATGACACCGATGGCGGCCAACTTCAATATCGTGCCGGCAGCGCTGCTGGAATTACCGGATAAAAACGCGGTGATCAAGGCCCAGCTGCCGACGGCGTTGATGATGCTGGTGGTGAATATAGTCCTGCTTTACCTGCTGATGTGAGGCCAAGATGCGAACCGTATTGCTGACGGGTTTCGAACCCTTTGATCAAGACCCGATCAATCCATCCTGGGAGGCGGTGCATCGGTTGGACGGCTTCCAGCTGGGCGCCGATGTACAGATTGTTGCGCGCTTGTTGCCCTGCGCATTTTCTACGGCGGGGCAGTGCCTGACCCGATTGATCGACAAACTGCATCCGGCGATGGTGATCGCCACAGGCCTGGGGCCGGGGCGCAGCGATATTTGCATGGAGCGCGTGGCGATCAATGTGAACGACGCACGCATCCCCGATAACCTGGGTGAGCAGCCTATCGATACGGCCGTTGTAATCGACGGTCCGGCGGCGTACTTCACGACGCTCCCGATCAAGGCGATGGTCAAGGCGGTGCGTGAGGCCGGGCTTGCGGCATCGGTCTCGCAGACGGCGGGTACCTTTGTGTGTAACCAGGTTTTTTACCTGTTGCAGCATGCACTCGCTGCGACGGCCGTGCGCAGTGGTTTCATCCACGTGCCATTCCTGCCGGAACAGGTGGTTGTCTCGGGGCAGCCTTCGATGGCGTTGGACAAGATGGTTAAAGGATTGCGGGTAGCTGTTGAGACGGCGTGGCAAACCTCAGCGGATTTAGCGGAAGCCGGCGGGCAGGTCAGTTGACCCGCCTGTTTATCTTCAGGTCGCGAACAAACGGGTCAGCCCGAAGGTGATGGCGCAGGCCAGGCCGGTCATTGCGAACGCGGTGGCTACGTACCATTTGATGAGATTCAGTTCAGTGGTTGCGAGGTCCGACTTGGACGCGAAGTGCCTCTCCATAGCGTCTGCCTTGTTCGAAACGGTGATCAGTTTCTCTTTCATCTCCGCCAGCCCCTTTTCCAGTACGCCCAATCGTATTTCCATGCCCTAATCTCCATGATTGCCGCTGTCGCCTCTACCTTGAGCCGGGGTATTCAGCGTGTCGTCTCGCTGCAGCGTGACATCTGTTTCGAGCACGGTGAGGCAGTGCTCGGGAATGAAGACTAGTACGAGTTGAGCCCAGTGGTGAGGGCCAAACCTTTGCAAAATAACACCAAGCGATTGGTGCTCAGCCCTCCCGCTGCGGAAAGAACAATTCGAAACACGTCACCCCGGCTTTATTGCTCACTCTAGTACCCGTTATGCAGTTGCATGATGGTTGCCACAATCGAATCTGGGCGTTGACCGATACGTCCCCCACGGCCGGTGCCGTTTACAAGCACCCAACTGATCCGTAGATTGCATCGGGCCGATTATTCTTACAGCCCACGAGGAAGCCACGCAGTGTCCACCCGAGGTTCAGCCGTATTTGCCCGCCCTTACCGCGCCTTTCTGTTCGATATGGATGGGACGCTGCTCAACTCTATTGCCGCCGCCGAGCGGGTATGGAGCCTCTGGGCCGAACGCCATGGCCTGGACGTCGCGGCGTTTCTGACCACCATTCACGGTGCGCGTGCGATTGATACCATCACGCGCCAGGCATTGCCCGGCGTTGATCCTGAGGTTGAGGCGCAGTGGATTACCGAGGCTGAGGTCAATGATGTCGAGGGCGTGGTGGCGATCCCCGGCGCCGTGGCGTTTTTGAACAGCCTGCCGGGCGATCAATGGGCGCTGGTCACGTCTGCGCCCAAGGCGCTGGCGTTGCGTCGCCTGCAAGCGGCCGGCATTGCGCCGCCGGCGGTGTTGGTCACGGCCGAGGACGTTGCCGTCGGCAAGCCAGACCCGGCCTGTTATGCACTGGGGGCGCAGCGCCTGGGGGTGCCAGTGCAGGATTGCCTGGTATTTGAAGATGCCACGGTGGGCATTCGTGCAGGCGAAGCGGCTGGGGCAGATGTGATGGTCGTGACCTCGACCCACCTCAAGCCGATGGCCACCGAGCATCCTTCGATTGGCGGGTATGAACAATTACAGGTGCGGTGCACCGCCGACGGTTTGCTGCTTTTGCGCAACGGCCAGGCCTGATACGGAAAGGCCGAGCCCGTTACCGGTCTCGGCCTTGTTCGCAGTTGGCGGCGGCAGGCGGCGGCTGCATCCGATCATTTCTCATTGCCTGGCGTGACAGCACCATCTCCCTGAGGACTTCATTGGCCAGCCGGGCAATTGCCTCGGCGCCGCGATAATGCGCGCGCACGATTCCGGTGATTGCGAAATGGTCGGTTTCCGGGCCGCTGAGCACGGCCGAAAGAGTGCCGTCGGCGTGCAATGTGCAGGTGACTTTATAGCTGGGCAGACGCGCTGCCAGTGCCGATTCGATCTGGGATTTGGTCAGTGTATCCATCTGTTTGCGCACCTTTCAGTGACCGTGCAGACCAAAGCATAGGCCGTGTTGCGCGCCTGTAAATACCGGTGATCTGATCGCAGCTCGTTGGCCATCAGCGAGCAGTTTTGTGCACGCTGTGTTGGCACATTTTGCGCTGCACGGCCTTCTGGATCGGCTTGAGGCAGAACATGAACAAGTAGCCGCACAATAGCAGCACGAGGTCCGGCCAAGAGTGGGGGGCGGCGGGATCATCGCCTGCGATTTCAAGCCTCAGGCCATATTCCAGGCCGATGAAGGCCAGTCCGATCAGCAAGGCGATCGTCCAGGAAATGGAGAAATAGGGCTGCGTGGTGGTAGGCCTCATCGACGTGCTCCCGAGTGCACACGGCTGGCAAAGTGTCAGTAGATGATTCGGCTGTGATTGGCGCGACAAGTTCCGGGCGCGAGAATAGTTTCATCTTGTGGCAAAGATGAATGCATCGGCGCGTTGGTACGGGGTAATGAAGGGGGAATTCGAAGGGGTCTTCGCCAGCCGTTACAGTGAACGAAAAGGCTGGCTACTGAGGTGCTTCAAGGCGTCTGGTTTTTGTCCGGGGCGGACAGGCCAGCCTGGATGCGCTGGTAGATCTCCTCGCGATGCACGGCAACATCCTTGGGTGCGTTGATGCCGATTCGTACTTGCTGGCCGCTGACGCCCAGGATGGTGATCGTGATGTCATCACCGATGTTTATGCTTTCACCGACTTTGCGGGTGAGTATAAGCATGGACTTCTCCTTGATTACTTTTAAGGACACATGTTTCAGACAGGGCAGATGTCGGATGTGTGTAGCTTACTGCTAAGCGCTTCCCTGTGACTGCCTCTTTTAGGACGCATAGAGGCGACATTAATTCCCATGGCGGCATCATACAGGTCTGCGATACATCATTCGCATTGTTTAAGCCAACGTTTATGACGGCCAGAATAGACAGTGAATGATAAAGTCGCCTCTTTATCATTAAAGGAGCAGGGCAGTGCGTAAAGTAGCGATGGCAATTGCGGTGTTGGCATTGGCCGGTTGCGGTGAAGGCAAAAGCGTCGATGCCCCCAAGGCCAAGCCTGCCGTGACCGAAAGCCAGCCACAGACCGGTGCGATTGCAGCTCAGGAATGGGATGTGCGGGTGGGGCCGCCGGACCATAAGTTACAAGCGATTACCGACCTCACGGCTTGGTTGCTGGAACATGGTTTCAATTTTTATATTGTGAAGGTCGACGGCAAGGACGACGTACTGTTGGGCCCGTTCGCAACCAAGGCTGAAGCCGAGGCCAAACAGGCGCAACTTACCGAAAAACTGGCGCGCGCGAAGAAAACCGATACAGAGTCGCAGGTCATCGAGCACACAGCTGCGCAATAGCGGCCGGATGGGCGGGATTCCCGCCCACTTTCAACTACAGGCCTTCAAGTTCACCGGGCCGACAAATTCATTGCCGCGTCCCATCACACACGCCACGGTCTGGTTGCGCTGGCGCTCCCAGGCTTGCACCGGGTAGGTCTTGTTCCAGGCTTCGTATAGCTGGCGGTCCTGTTTCGACAGGCGCAAGCCGTATTGCTTGCTCATGTAGAAATAGGTACGCGCGATCATTCCGCGGATTGAAGGGCGTGGCATGACCTTCTTGGCCTTGAAATCGACCTGGGTCAGGCACGAACCGTACTGCCCGCTCTGCACCGGCAGCCAGCCAAAACTGAAGTTGTTACGGTCACCGTTGACCTCGCCAATGCTCGGCACCAGGTTGTGCAGGTCAGCTTCGGCGCGTTTGAACACGTCGTCATGGCGCGTACAGTTCTTGCGCCCGCCGTTCTGCCAGCACTGGCGCTGGTGGCCGATCTGCCAGGCCGGAACAATGTGCTCCCACTCGATGCGCGCGGCGCGGTTGGCGTTTTTGCGCGGGATATAGCCGCAGGCTTTCAGGTCGACGCGGTTGCCGGTGTATTTGCAGCCACAATAGAATTCGGTGGATTGTGGGGCGTAGAGCGTCCAGGCAACTTTCTTGGCCTCGCTGAAAGTGCGAGGCGCCTGGGCATGGGCAGTGACGGCAAAAAGCAGGCAACACACAGCGATAAAACGGGCACTCATTGAATCAATCTTCCTTTGGTACAACCCAGAAAATCTGCACGCCGCCATCGTCCCGATAGGCGAGGGTGACGTTGTCGTTTTCCGCGATTTCTTCCAACAAGCGCGCCCACTCTTCCTCTGGCTCGTCCGGCAAACGGAAGATCAGGGCTGACTTGGCTTTCTGAGCGTTGGTCGAATTGATGATCTTTTGCACGCGAACGGCCAGGCGTGCATAGGCATCAGGCGGGGTTTGCGCTGCGGAAGAGGACTTTGCCACGGAATATTCCTTAGTGTGCTGTACGCACATACAGTATTTAACTGTGAGTGATTTCGCAACTGCTTAAATTTCAAGAGGTTCGTCTTACAGCGTTTCAGGACGTTTGGTGTAAGACGCAGGCGGGGTAGGGGAGGGTTTTGCGGGGAGGACAGGGGCGGAAAATCCGCCCCTGCCGAGGTGTCACCAGGAATCAGTATTCCCAGAACATCCGTTGCAACTCTTTGCTGTCTTGGGTCTTGGTCAGGGCGACCATAGCCAGGATGCGGGCTTTTTGCGGGTTCAGGTCATGCGCGGCGACCCAGTCGTACTTGTCGTCTGGTTGTTCGGCATTACGCAGAACGAAACCGCCGGCATTCACGTGGGAAGAACGAATGATCTGCACGCCTTGCTTGCGCAGTTCCTGCAGGGCAGGCACGACCTTGGAAGACACCGAACCATTGCCGGTGCCGGCATGGATGATGGCTTTGGCGCCAGCCTGGGCCAGGGCCTTCACGGCGGTGTCGCTGACGTTGCCGTAACCGTAGGCAATTTCAACGTCCGGCAGGCTCTTGATGGTCTTGATGTCGAATTCGGAATCCATGGTATGGCGCTTGGCAGGTAGGCGGAACCAGTAGGATTTGCCTTCAACCACCATGCCCAACGGACCCCAAGGGCTCTTGAACGCTTCGGTCTTGATGTTGATCATTTTGCTGACGTCGCGACCCGACTGGATCTCGTCGTTCATGGTCACCAGCACGCCTTTGCCACGTGCGTCCTTGCTGCCGGCCACGGCCACGGCGTTGTACAGGTTGAGCATGCCGTCTGCCGACATCGCGGTGCCTGGACGCATGGAGCCGACCACCACGATTGGCTTGTCGGTTTTTTCCACCAGGTTCAGGAAATAAGCGGTTTCTTCCAGGGTGTCGGTACCGTGGGTGATCACGATGCCGTCCACGTCCTTGCTGTCGGCCAGTTCCGCGACGCGGCGGCCCAGTTGCAGCAGGTTTTCGTTGTTGATGCTTTCGGACGCAATTTGCATCACTTGCTCGCCGCGTACATTGGCGATCTGGCTAAGCTCAGGAACACCGGCGATCAATTGCTCGATACCGACTTTGGCCGCCTGGTAGGTGGCGCTGTTGGCTGCGCTGGCACCAGCGCCGGCAATGGTGCCGCCGGTGGCAAGAATCACCACGTTGGACAGTTTGGTCTTGGTTTCAACTTCCTTGGCCTGGGCGGCTACGGGAAACAGCAGCAGGAGGGCTAACGCGCCCGGAACAAAAGTCTTCAGTGCAGATTTCATTATTTTTCTCTCTGGTTTTTGATGAGTGCTGTAGCAGGTTCATCCAGAACACCCGGGCGGTTCTGTACGCCTCGAGGTGCTGAGAAAGAGCAGGATTTGTACCAAGCCGATGGTTGTGTTGTTTATAAATTAGCTCATTGATTTAAAACAACTTTTACGAGCCTTTCAGTGTGTTTGTATAAGTGTCTGTCCGGCTTTCCGAACGGATGAGTAATTTTTCGTTCGGTTGTCCGAAAACTCTGACAGGCGTTCTGCGCGGGACGTACGCCGTAGGCGTAAAAGCCTGTCGTTTCAGAGAACGACCGGGCGAAGGCAATGTTTAATCACGTGGAAGGCCGCTGCTGAATGGCTTGGATGAAAGGCTGTTTTCTACCGTTGACAAATCTCGGCAACGTTCTCATAGTTCGATTAACGCAAACGTTTGCGAGATGTTTCACAAAGCAAGCGTTGCTTACAATAATCATAAGATCGGAGTACACCATGAAGCTGCCATTTGCAGGACGTCTTCTTGCTGTCGCTGTGCTTGCTGCCGCATCCGCCGCTTTGCCTCTTTCCTCTGCCTTCGCAGATGACGCTGCCGCCAAACCCAAGGTCGGCCTGGTCATGAAGTCCCTTGCCAATGAATTTTTCGTGACCATGCAAGACGGCGCCAAGGCCTATCAAAAAGACCACGCCGCCGATTTCGACATGATCACCAACGGCATCAAGAACGAAACCGATACCAGCGCGCAGATCGATATCGTCAATCAGATGATTCTGGCCAAGGTCAACGCCATCGTCATCGCACCCGCCGACTCCAAGGCGCTGGTGACCGTATTGAAGAAAGCCTCGGATGCCGGCATCAAGGTGGTCAACATCGACAATCGCCTGGACCCGGATGTACTCAAAGGCAAAAACCTCGATATTCCCTTCGTCGGCCCCGACAACCGCAAAGGTGCCAAGCTGGTGGGCGACTACCTCGCCAAGCAACTGACCGCGGGTGACAAAGTCGGCATCATCGAAGGCGTACCGACCACCACCAATGCTCAGCAGCGCACCGCAGGCTACAAGGACGCGATGGACGCGGCCGGCATGAAAATCGTCTCTACCCAGTCCGGTAACTGGGAAATCGACCAGGGCCAGAAAGTCGCTTCCGCGATGCTCAGCGAATACCCGGACCTCAAGGCACTGTTGGCCGGTAACGACAACATGGCCCTGGGCGCTGTCTCCGCCGTGCGTGCGGCGGGCAAGGCCGGCAAGGTGATCGTGGTGGGCTATGACAATATCGAAGCGATCAAGCCAATGCTCAAAGACGGCCGCGTCCTGGCGACCGCCGACCAGGCTGCTGCCCAGCAAGCCGTATTCGGTATCCAGAATGCGCTCAAGCTGGTCAAGGGTGAGAAAGTCGATGCCAAAGATGGTGTGATCGAAACCCCGGTCGAACTCGTCCTCAAGCAGTAATCCCGGCAGCACCCAACAGCGCCCACTCGTCCTGAGCGGGCGCCTGGAGATCTTCCTATGTCATCTTCCGCCCCGAACGCTGTCCTCTCGGTCAGCGGTATCGGCAAGACCTATGCCCAACCGGTTCTGTCCGACATCACCCTGACGCTCAATCGCGGGGAAGTGCTGGCACTGACCGGCGAAAACGGCGCAGGCAAAAGTACCTTGTCGAAGATCATTGGCGGGCTGGTCACGCCGACCACCGGGCACATGCAATTCAATGGGCAGGATTACCGCCCAGCCAGCCGCACTCAAGCTGAAGAGCTGGGCGTGCGCATGGTCATGCAGGAACTCAATCTGCTACCGACGCTGACCGTGGCCGAAAACCTGTTCCTGGATAACTTGCCCAGCCACGGTGGCTGGATCAGCCGCAAGCAACTGCGCAAATCCGCGATCGAAGCCATGGCCCAGGTCGGCCTGGACGCCATCGACCCGGACACGCTGGTCGGCAGCCTGGGTATCGGGCATCAGCAAATGGTCGAGATCGCCCGCAACCTGATCGGCGACTGCCATGTACTGATCCTCGACGAACCCACGGCGATGCTCACTGCGCGTGAAGTCGAGATGCTGTTTGAGCAAATCACCCGCCTGCAGGCTCGCGGCGTGGCGATCATTTATATTTCACACCGGCTCGAAGAGCTCGCGCGTGTCGCCCAGCGCATTGCGGTACTGCGCGATGGCAAGCTGGTGTGCGTCGAGCCGATGGCCAACTACAACAGCGAGCAATTGGTGACCTTGATGGTCGGTCGCGAGCTGGGCGAGCAGATCGACCTGGGCCCGCGCACCCTTGGCGGCCCGGCCCTGACGGTCAAGGGCCTGACCCGCTCGGACAAGGTCCGCGACGTCTCCTTTGAAGTGCGTGCCGGTGAAATCTACGGCATTTCCGGCCTGATCGGTGCGGGTCGTACGGAGTTATTGCGCCTGATTTTCGGCGCCGACCCGGCCGACAGCGGCACCGTGGCCCTGGGTTCGCCGGCCAAGGTGGTGAGCATTCGCTCGCCGGTTGACGCCGTAGGCCACGGCATCGCGCTGATCACCGAGGACCGCAAGGGCGAAGGCCTGCTGCTGACCCAGTCGATCAGTGCCAATATCGCCCTGGGCAACATGCCGGAAATTTCCGGCGGCGGTGTAGTCAACAGCCGCGACGAAACCGCGTTGGCCAAGCGCCAGATCGACGCCATGCGCATTCGCAGCTCCAGCCCGGCGCAACTGGTGTCGGAGCTGTCGGGCGGTAACCAGCAGAAAGTCGTGATTGGCCGTTGGCTGGAGCGTGACTGCTCGGTGATGCTGTTCGATGAACCCACCCGTGGCATCGACGTCGGGGCCAAGTTCGACATTTATGCCTTGCTCGGCGATTTGACCCGCCAGGGCAAAGCGCTGGTGGTGGTGTCCAGCGACCTGCGCGAACTCATGCTGATCTGCGACCGTATCGGCGTGTTGTCTGCCGGGCGCCTGATCGAGACCTTCGAGCGCGACAGCTGGACCCAGGACGAATTGCTCGCCGCCGCCTTTGCCGGCTATCAGAAACGTGATGCGCTGCTCAATGACGCAGTGCTTAGGGATACCCCATGAAAACAACAATTTCCCCCGGTAAAACTGGCGGCAACTTCTATGGCCTGGGCACCTACCTGGGGCTGGCGGGTGCGTTGCTGGCGATGATTGCGCTGTTCTCGGTGCTCAGCGATCACTTCCTGTCCTACGACACCTTCAGCACCCTGGCCAACCAGATCCCGGACCTGATGGTGCTGGCGGTGGGCATGACCTTCATCCTGATTATCGGCGGCATCGACCTGTCGGTGGGTTCGGTACTGGCCCTGGCAGCCTCCGCGGTCAGCGTGGCGATTCTCGGCTGGGGCTGGAGCGTATTGCCGGCAGCCTTGCTCGGCATGGGGTGTGCGGCGCTGGCCGGGACCCTCACTGGCTCAATCACCGTGGCCTGGCGGATTCCGTCGTTTATCGTGTCCCTGGGCGTGCTGGAAATGGCCCGCGGCGTGGCGTACCAGATGACCGGCTCGCGCACGGCCTACATCGGTGATTCGTTTGCCTGGCTGTCCAACCCGATTGCCTTTGGTATTTCGCCGTCGTTCATCATCGCGTTGCTGGTGATCATCGCTGCTCAGCTGGTGTTGACGCGTACCGTCTTCGGCCGTTACCTGATCGGCATTGGCACCAACGAAGAGGCTGTGCGCCTGGCCGGGATCAATCCCAAGCCTTACAAAATCCTGGTGTTCAGCCTGATGGGGCTGCTGGCCGGCGTGGCGGCCTTGTTCCAGATTTCGCGCCTGGAGGCGGCGGACCCGAATGCCGGCTCCGGCCTTGAGCTGCAAGTGATTGCGGCGGTGGTGATCGGCGGCACCAGCCTGATGGGTGGACGTGGCTCGGTCATCAGCACGTTTTTCGGGGTGTTGATTATTTCGGTATTGGCCGCCGGCCTGGCACAGATCGGTGCCACGGAACCCACAAAACGCATCATCACTGGTGCCGTGATCGTGATTGCCGTGGTCCTCGATACCTACCGCAGCCAGCGCGCCAGTCGTCGGGGCTGACCCATGGCAACGATCAAGGATGTAGCGGCGCTTGCAGGTATTTCCTACACCACGGTGTCGCATGTGGTGAACAAGACGCGCCCGGTGAGCGAGCCGGTACGGATCAAAGTCGAAGCGGCAATCAAGCAGCTCGACTACGTGCCCAGCGCGGTTGCGCGTTCGCTCAAGGCCAAGACCACGGCCACCATCGGCCTGTTGGTGCCCAACAGCCTCAACCCGTATTTTGCGGAGTTGGCCCGTGGCATCGAAGATTATTGCGAGCGCAATGGCTACTGCGTGATCCTCTGCAACTCGGATGACAACGCGGAAAAACAGCGCAGTTATTTGCGCGTGTTGCTGGAAAAACGCATCGATGGTTTGATCGTGACCTCGGTGGGCGGTGACGACAGTGGCCTTGCCGCCGGCTTGAGCGCGGTGCGCACGCCCATGGTCATCGTCGACCGCGCACTGGACGGCATTGACGTCGACCTGGTGCGCATCGACCACGAGGAGGGCGCCTACCTGGCGACCCGCCACCTGCTCGAACTGGGCCACCGGGATATCGCCTGCATCGGCGGTCCCAGCCATACCCGCGTGGCGCAAATGCGTCTGGCGGGTTATCACCGCGCGTTGCGTGAGGCGGGTGTGGAGGTGACGGCCAATCGTATCCAGGAAAGTGATTTCACCAGCACGGGCGGTTATTCGGCAGCGGTGAAGCTGTTGTCGGAAAACCCGCCCAGTGCGATTTTCGCGAGTAACGACATGATAGGTTTCGGCGTGTTGCGCGCAGCGGCCGAGCGCAACATCCGTGTGCCCGGCGAGCTGTCGGTGATCGGTTTTGATGACATTCAAATGGGCCGCTATGTGTACCCGGCGCTGACCACGGTCGGGCAGTCGATCGTGCAGCTGGGCGAGACGGCGGCTGAGCTTTTATTGCGACGAATTGCTAAACCCCAACTGCCGATCGATCAGCGCATCGTGACGCCGAGCATTGTGTTGCGTGAGTCGACAGCGCCCGTCGCCGGTACGTTCGCCCAGTACCGCTGAACCGAATTGATGAGTATTGATGTATGCCAGCAAAAGTAGTGGTAGTAGGCAGCTTGAACATGGACCTGGTCACCCGCGCCAGCCGGCTGCCGCGTGCCGGTGAAACCCTGATCGGCCAGACGTTCTCCACCGTGCCTGGCGGCAAAGGCGCCAACCAGGCCGTGGCGTCGGCGCGACTAGGGGCTGATGTCTCGATGATCGGCTGCGTTGGCACCGATGCATACGGCACCCAATTGCGTGACGCGTTGTTGGTAGAAGGCATCGACTGCCAGGCCGTCAGGCGTGTGGACGGTTCCAGCGGCGTGGCGTTGATCGTAGTGGATGACAGCAGCCAGAACGCAATCGTGATCGTCGCCGGCAGCAATGGCGAGCTGACGCCAGCCTCGCTGCAAGCATTTGACGCGGTGTTGCAGGCCGCCGATGTGATCGTCTGTCAGCTCGAAGTACCGCTGGCTACCGTGGGCTATGCCCTTGCACGCGGTCGTGAGTTGGGCAAGACGGTGATCCTCAACCCCGCCCCGGCCAGCGCGCCGCTGCCGGCCGAATGGTATGCCTCGATTGACTACCTGATCCCCAACGAAAGCGAAGCCGGCGCACTGACTGGCGTGGCGGTCGACTCCCTCGACAGCGCCAAGGCCGCTGCCTTGCAGCTGATTCAGGCGGGCGCGGGCAAAGTCATCATCACCCTGGGTTCGCAGGGCGCACTGTTCACCGACGGCCAGGTGTTTGAGCACCTGGTTGCACCGAAGGTCAAGGCGGTGGACACCACTGCGGCCGGCGATACGTTTGTCGGCGGGTTTGCCGCGGCACTCGCTAATGGCAAAGGCGAAGCCGAGGCGATTCGGTTTGGCCAGGTAGCGGCCGCGCTGTCAGTCACCCGCGCGGGTGCGCAACCCTCTATTCCTACGCTGCACGACGTACAAGGTTTTGTGCCCTCATGAAAAAGACCCCACTGCTCAATATTGCCCTGTCGCGTGTGATCGCGTCCCTGGGCCACGGCGACATTCTGGTGATCGGCGATGCGGGTTTGCCGGTGCCGCCGGGCGTCGAGCTGATCGACCTGGCGCTGACCCAGGGTATTCCTGACTTCATCAGCACTTTGCGCATTGTGCTCAGCGAAATGCAGGTGGAAAGCCATGTGCTGGCCGAAGAAATCCTGCTCAAGCAGCCACCGGCCCTGAGCGAGCTGAACACCCTCACCGAACAGGCGGCCCTGGGCGAACGGCGCCTGGTCAGCCATGAAGAATTCAAACAGCTCAGCCGCAAGGCGCGCGCTGTGGTGCGCACCGGCGAATGCCAGCCTTACTGCAACATCGCGCTGGTGTCCGGCGTAACGTTCTAGAATCCCAACGACAAGGAGTGTTTTATGCAACGTGGTCTCCCAACTTTGAAAAACCTGTTTCGGAGTGTTCTGCTTTTGTCCGCGCTCACTGCTGCAAGCGCCCACGCGGCGGAAAAAATCGACCTGATCATCGACACCGACCCGGGTGCCGACGACGTGGTGGCGCTGCTGTTCGCCATGGCTTCCCCGCAAGAGTTGAACATCCGCGCGCTGACCACCGTCGCCGGCAACGTGCGCCTGGACAAGACCTCGCGTAATGCACGCCTGGCCCGCGAGTGGGCAGGGCGCGAGGACATCCCGGTGTACGCCGGTGCCCCGGCGCCGATCCTGCGCACGCCGATCTATGCCGAGAACATCCACGGCAAGGAAGGGATTTCCGGCGTCACCGTGCATGAGCCGAAAAAGGGCCTGGCTGACGGCAATGCCGTTGACTACCTGATCAAGACCCTGAGCACCGCCAAGCCTCATAGCATCACGATTGCCATGCTCGGCCCGCAAACCAACCTGGCGCTGGCATTGACCCAGGCGCCGGAAATCACCCAGGGCATCAAGGAAGTGGTGGTGATGGGCGGGGCGCACTTCAATGGCGGCAATATCACGCCGGTTGCCGAGTTCAACCTGTTCGCCGACCCGATTGCCGCCGAGATCGTGCTCAAGAGCGGAGTAAAGCTGACCTACCTGCCGTTGGACGTGACCCACAAAGTCCTGACCAGTGACGCGCGACTGAAGCAGATCGCCGACATCAAGAACAATGCAAGCAAGGTGGTTGGCGATATTCTGAATGAGTACGTCAAGGGCGACATGGAGCACTACGGCATCCCGGGTGGCCCGGTGCATGACGCGACCGTCGTTGCCTACCTGCTCAAGCCTTCGCTGTTCAGTGGGCGTGAAGTCAACGTGGTGGTGGACAGCCGTGAAGGCCCGACCTTCGGCCAGACCATCGTCGATTGGTACGACGGCCTGAAGCAACCGAAGAACGCGTTCTGGGTTGAAAACGGCGACGCCCAGGGCTTCTTCGATCTGCTGACCGAGCGCCTGGCGCGTCTGAAGTAATGTGTGTTCCGGTCGGCGCTCGCCGGCCGGCGCTTATTCGCGCTCGGGGTCGTGTGCCCCCATGTGGTCGGCCGGGTATTTCTCGAATATCTGGCCGATGAATGCGTGCGCCGCCTGGGTGCCCAGTTCCTTGACCAGCAGGTCGATACCGATGATCGCCAATTCCTCAGGGCTTCCGGGGCTGTAGGAGCTCTGCCCTTGGGGCCATTTGGCTTTGATGTCGGCTTGGATCGTTACGGTGGTCATGGACGTCTCACGGGGCTGAAATAAACTGGGCAATGCGCTGCAACGCGGTTCTTACCAGGGCAGTTAACCATTTTGCACTGCGTTTGGCACTTCTACTTAGGCATGAGGTATTTCTGCATGGGGGAAATGCTGTGCGACACTGTGCCCGTGTTTAATTGCCGGGGACTCCCGCGTGCAGATCGATTTGAACAACCCCGAGAACCTGACGCTGGCCGCGGTGCGCCAACTGATCGCAAGTGCCAGTGACGACGAACATACCCAATTGCGCGTGACCAGAGACGGAATCGCCTACATTTCGTCCGGGCCTGCAGTGGGTGGGGTGGATATTGATGGGCTGTTGTTTCGCCTGGAAACCTGGGCCAAGGGCTCTGGTTATGTAGGGAATGTGGCTGCCAGCGATGAGGTCTGGGTCAGGCAGATTTTTAATGCGCTGCAGCAGAACTGGCCGAAGCCGCCTTTCGACTACATCGATATCTACTGATTGCGTTCATATCTGGTCACGATTGACCGGACGATTGCCTGTCGAGAGTCAGGCAGACTTGCCCTGCGGCGGTTTACGTCTTGAAACCAATCCGCCAGATCGCTGTCGCACGATCTCTGTCCATTTTTTATCATAGGAGGCTTCATGCCTTGGAAGCTCGCATCATTTGGTACTTTGTTGGCAGCACTCGCGTTGGCGGGTTGCAGCACCCCGGGTGCCTCTGAGCCAGCCAAAGACGCCGCCGTGACCGATGCCGGTCATAGCCGCTGTGAGTCGAAGGCCGCTGAATTCGCGATCGGCCAGAAAGCCTCGCCCCAACTGCTGGAACAGGCGCGTACCCGTGCCGGTGCGCAAAACGCACGGATTCTCAAGCCTAACGACATGATCACCCTGGAATACCGCTCCGACCGCCTGAACCTGAACACCGATGACAACCTGGTGATCACGCGGGTCAACTGCGGCTGATAGCCGACGCGCTTTTGCACCGCCCATAAAAAACCCCGTCACATGGACGGGGTTTTTTTAGCTCAGCGGAGAATTACTCGCCGCGAACCTGTGCAGCTTGCATACCCTTTTGGCCTTTCTCAGCCACGAAGGAAACGGTTTGGCCTTCTTTCAGGCTTTTGAAACCGTCGCTTTCGATAGCTTTGAAGTGTACGAACAGGTCGTCACCGCCACCTTGAGGAGTGATGAAGCCGAAGCCTTTTTCATCGTTGAACCATTTAACGGTGCCGGTTTGGCGATTAGACATGGTGTATCTCCAAGAAACATATATTTTCAGTAGTGCTGTGCTGCTCAGGCCAACTGGGCACACCGGGCTATCATAGTCGAAATGTTCGGCTTGGGAGCCCCCCCAAGGCATTGTTTGCTAATCAATAGCGTTGCGTTTAGTGCTTTGTTCGGCTGAAAGCCCCGATTTACGGGGCTTTCGCACGAAATATCGGCTGGTAAAAAAAGCTGTAAAAGCTGCTTATTTTGTGAGAAATGGCAGTTTTCAGGCTGTTTTTTCAGCAAAACGGCCGCCTGATCAGGCGCTGTTCTTACTTTTTCTTCACGACTTTGCAGGACGAAATTGCCGCCACCGCTTTGTTTTTCAGCTCTTGGCTGGCGTTCTGGTTGGTCATCAGTTCTTTGATTTCCGCAGTGCTCAGCTCAGCGTTAATCTTGTCGGCGCCACATTCGCAATGGGCTTTGGCGGTTTTGGCATCTACGTTCTGGCTGGCGGCCGCGCTGCAGTCGCTGACAAAGCTGTCACGGGCACCGGCCGGCCAGTTGGAAGGGGCAGCAGCCTGCGCGCCGAGGGAAAGGAGGCTCAGGGTAGCGGCGAGAGCGAGGGTAGAGGTAAAACGCATCATGGGATGCTCCTTTGGGTCGAAGACGAACGGCAATTCTCAGTGGGTTTGAGGCGTTGCGTACAGCTCAAGTTCACTTTTGCAGCTATAAAGGCTGGAATTTGCGTGTGCACCCATTGGCAGCGGCGCGATGACCGTTCATCTGTGCTAGCATCTTGCGCTTGGCTTGTTCCGGGCGCGCCATTTGCCGCCTTGCCAGGTTCTTTTTAGCTCACTCCAGTCACTCTGGTTCGATTATCGGTTGGCCGAAAGGCTCCTGCCGCTGTAAGGCAGGCGTTCATCACTGAACGGCCTGGTGTTGGATCTTGTACTGGCTCATCCCAACCCACGTGACCTTTGGTAGGGGTCACCACTAGGAGAGGAGGCGCCATGCCAACTATTACTCTTCCCGACGGCAGTCAACGTTCATTCGATCACTCGGTTTCCGTAGCCGAGGTCGCCGCATCCATTGGTGCCGGCCTGGCCAAGGCCACCGTCGCCGGTAAGGTCGACGGCAAGCTGGTTGATGCCAGCGACCTGATCACCTCCGATGCCAGCCTGCAAATCATCACGCCCAAGGATCAAGAGGGGCTGGAGATCATTCGCCACTCTTGCGCGCACCTGATTGGCCATGCGGTCAAGCAGCTGTACCCCACCGCGAAAATGGTGATCGGCCCGGTTATCGACGAAGGCTTCTATTACGACATCGCCTACGAGCGTCCTTTCACGCCGGACGACCTGGCGGCCATCGAGCAGCGCATGCACGCGTTGATCGAGAAAGATTACGACGTGATCAAGAAGGTCACGCCGCGTGCCGAAGTGATCGACGTGTTTACCGCCCGTGGCGAAGACTACAAGCTGCGCCTGGTGGAAGACATGCCGGACGAGCAGGCCATGGGCCTGTATTACCACGAAGAATATGTCGACATGTGCCGTGGCCCGCACGTGCCAAATACACGCTTTCTCAAGTCGTTCAAGCTGACCAAGCTGTCCGGTGCCTATTGGCGCGGTGACGCTAAGAACGAACAGCTGCAGCGGATCTACGGCACTGCCTGGGCTGACAAGAAGCAGCTGGCGGCCTACATCCAGCGCATCGAAGAAGCCGAAAAACGCGACCATCGCAAGATCGGCAAGCGCCTGAACCTGTTCCACCTCCAGGAAGAAGCGCCGGGCATGGTGTTCTGGCACCCGAACGGCTGGACCCTGTACCAGGTGCTCGAGCAGTACATGCGCAAGGTTCAGCGTGACAACGGCTACCTGGAGATCAAGACTCCGCAGGTTGTTGACCGCAGCCTATGGGAGAAATCCGGGCACTGGGCCAACTACGCCGACAACATGTTCACCACTCAGTCGGAAAACCGCGACTACGCCATCAAGCCAATGAACTGCCCGTGCCATGTGCAGGTGTTCAACCAGGGCCTGAAGAGCTACCGCGAGTTGCCGATGCGCCTGGCCGAGTTCGGTGCCTGCCACCGTAATGAGCCATCGGGTGCGCTGCACGGCATCATGCGCGTGCGCGGCTTTACTCAGGATGACGCGCACATCTTCTGCACCGAAGAGCAGATGCAGGCTGAATCCGCTGCGTTCATCAAGCTGACCATGGACGTGTATCGCGATTTCGGTTTCACCGACGTCGAAATGAAGCTGTCCACTCGTCCGGAAAAACGCGTCGGTTCCGACGAGCTGTGGGATCGCGCCGAAGCTGCACTGGCCGCAGCGCTAGACAGTGCGGGCCTTGCGTACGATCTGCAACCGGGTGAGGGCGCCTTCTACGGGCCTAAAATCGAGTTTTCGCTGAAAGATTGTCTTGGTCGTGTCTGGCAATGTGGTACTTTGCAGCTCGATTTTAACCTGCCGATCCGTCTGGGAGCCGAATACGTCTCCGAAGACAACAGCCGTAAACACCCGGTTATGCTGCACCGGGCGATCCTCGGCTCGTTCGAACGGTTCGTCGGGATCCTGATCGAGCACTACGAGGGTGCATTCCCTGCGTGGCTTGCTCCGACCCAGGCAGTGATCATGAATATCACTGATAAACAGGCCGATTTTGCTGCTGAAGTTGAAAAAACTCTCAACGAAAGCGGATTTCGTGCCAAGTCCGACTTGAGAAATGAAAAGATCGGCTTTAAAATCCGCGAGCATACTTTGCTCAAGGTTCCCTATCTTTTGGTTATCGGAGATCGGGAAGTCGAGATGCAGACTGTCGCTGTGCGTACTCGTGAAGGTGCTGACCTGGGCTCGATGCCCGTCGCCCAGTTCGCTGAGTTCCTCGCGCAAGCGGTTTCCCGGCGTGGTCGCCCAGATTCGGAGTAATTATTATTAAGCGTGAAATGAGACAAGATAAACGAGCTGCACCGAAAGCCCCGATCAACGAGAATATCTCGGCACGCGAGGTTCGGTTAATTGGCGCTGACGGCGAGCAGATTGGCATCGTCTCGATTGATGAAGCGCTTCGTATTGCAGAAGAGTCCAAATTGGACCTGGTGGAAATCTCCGCCGATGCAATCCCACCCGTTTGCCGGGTGATGGACTACGGCAAGTCGATCTTCGAAAAGAAGAAGCAGATTGCCGCGGCGAAGAAGAACCAGAAGCAGATTCAAGTAAAAGAAATCAAGTTTCGTCCAGGGACGGAGGAAGGGGATTACCAGGTAAAACTGCGCAACCTGGTACGTTTCCTGAGTGATGGGGACAGGGCCAAGGTATCCTTGCGATTCCGCGGCCGTGAGATGGCCCACCAGGAGCTGGGGATGGAACTCCTCAAGCGGGTTGAAGGTGACCTGCTGGAGTACGGTTCTGTCGAGCAGCATCCTAAGATGGAAGGACGCCAGCTTATTATGGTCATCGCCCCGAAAAAGAAGAAGTAATCAACAGGGCACGGCAGGCCTTCTGATTATGTTTATCAACTGAATGCGGAGTACCGAACATGCCAAAGATGAAAACTAAAAGTGGTGCTGCTAAGCGGTTTCTGAAAACTGCTAACGGTATCAAGCACAAGCACGCTTTCAAGAGCCACATCCTGACCAAAATGTCGACCAAGCGTAAGCGTCAACTGCGCGGTAGCAGCTTGCTGCACCCGTCTGACGTGGCAAAAGTCGAGCGCATGCTGCGCCTTCGTTAATTTTAGTCAAGAATAGAGGAAGTAACTCATGGCTCGTGTAAAGCGTGGCGTCATTGCCCGTAAACGTCACAAAAAAATTCTGAAACTTGCTAAAGGCTACTACGGCGCGCGTTCACGCGTATTCCGTGTTGCCAAGCAAGCGGTAATCAAGGCAGGCCAATACGCCTACCGTGACCGTCGTCAGAAAAAACGTCAGTTCCGCGCTCTGTGGATCGCTCGTATCAACGCTGGTGCACGTGTTAACGGTCTGTCCTACAGCCGTTTCATCGCTGGCCTGAAAAAAGCGTCCATCGAAATCGACCGTAAGGTTCTGGCTGAACTGGCCGTGAACGATAAAGCGGTGTTTGCTGCGATTGTCGAGAAAGCTAAAGCCACCTTGGCTTAAGTACCCCCGACAGTCACCCTGGATTGCTCCTGTAGCCCAGGGTGGTAAACGTCATAAATAGGGGAAGAGCCTTCAAGCTCTTCCCCTATTTTGTATCTGGAGTCTGTACATGGAAAACCTGGACGCGCTCGTTGCCCAAGCCCTTGAGGCTGTGCAAAGCGCTGAAGATATCAATGCCCTGGAGCAAATCCGGGTTCACTACCTTGGCAAAAAGGGTGAATTGACTCAGGTGATGAAGACCCTGGGGAATTTGCCGGCTGAAGAGCGTCCGCAAGTCGGTGCGCTGATCAACGTGGCCAAGGAGCGCGTCACAGAGGTGCTCAATGCGCGTAAGGCGACGATGGAGGAGGCCGATCTTGCGGCCAAAATCGCCGCCGAGTCCATTGACGTCACCTTGCCTGGCCGTGGCCAGGCCTCGGGCGGTCTGCATCCGATCACCCGGACTCTGGAACGTATCGAGCAGTTCTTCACCCACATTGGCTACGGCATTGCCGAAGGCCCAGAGGTCGAAGACGACTATCACAACTTCGAGGCGCTCAACATCCCAGGCCATCACCCGGCCCGGTCGATGCACGACACCTTCTATTTCAACGCAAACATGCTGTTGCGCACCCATACCTCGCCGGTACAGGTCCGCACCATGGAAGCGAACAAGCCGCCGATCCGCATTGTCTGCCCAGGCCGTGTGTACCGTAGCGACTCGGATATCACCCACTCGCCGATGTTCCACCAGGTCGAAGGCCTGCTGGTGGATCGCGATATCAACTTCGCCGACCTCAAAGGCACCATCGAAGAGTTCCTGCGGGTGTTCTTCGAAAAAGAGCTGGCGGTGCGCTTCCGTCCTTCGTTCTTCCCGTTCACCGAGCCATCCGCTGAAGTCGACATGGAATGCGTGATGTGCAGCGGTAAAGGCTGCCGCGTCTGCAAGCAGACCGGCTGGCTGGAAGTAATGGGCTGCGGCATGGTTCACCCTAACGTGCTGCGCATGTCCGGTATCGATCCTGAAGAGTTCTCGGGCTTTGCCTTCGGCATGGGCGTTGAGCGTCTGGCCATGCTGCGTTACGGCGTGAATGACTTGCGTCTGTTCTTCGACAACGACTTGCGGTTCCTCGCGCAATTTCGCTAGTCGTAACGAATCTTTAGGAGAGCAGGATGAAATTCAGTGAACAATGGCTGCGTGGCTGGGTAAGCCCGCAGGTAGATCGCGACGAGCTGGTTGCTCGTCTGTCGATGGCCGGCCTTGAGGTCGATAGCGTCACGCCGGCCGCCGGTGTTTTCAGCGGCGTGGTGGTGGGCGAGGTGCTGAGCACCGAGCAGCATCCCGATGCCGACAAATTGCGTGTGTGCCAGGTCAGCAACGGCGCGGAAACTTTCCAGGTCGTGTGCGGAGCGCCAAACGTGCGTCCGGGCCTGAAGATTCCATTCGCCATGATCGGCGCCGAACTGCCGGGCGACTTCAAGATCAAGAAGGCCAAGCTGCGTGGCGTTGAGTCCAACGGCATGCTGTGCTCCCAGGCTGAGCTGCAGGTAGGCGAGGGCAACGATGGCCTCATGGAGCTGCCGGCCGACGCGCCGGTGGGCCAGGACATTCGCGTCTACCTGGAACTCGAAGACGCCAGCATCGAGGTCGACCTGACCCCGAACCGTGGCGACTGCCTGTCCCTGGCGGGTTTGGCTCGTGAAGTGGGCGCCTTGTACAACGCCCCTGTCACCCGTCCAGTGGTTGCCCCTGTGGCTGCGGTGCATGATGAAGTGCGGCCGATCGAAGTGTTGGCGCCCAATGCCTGCCCGCGTTACCTGGGTCGTGTGATCCGTAACGTCGACCTGTCCAAACCAACTCCGCTGTGGATGGTCGAGCGTCTGCGTCGCGCCGACGTACGCAGCATCGATGCTGCCGTCGACATCACCAACTACGTGATGCTTGAGCTTGGCCAACCGCTGCACGCGTTTGACCTCGCCGAAATCAACGGCGGCATCCGCGTACGCATGGCCGAAGAAGGTGAGAAGCTGGTGCTGCTCGATGGCCAGGAAGTCAGCCTGCGCGCCGACACTCTGGTGATCGCCGACCATTCCCGCGCCCTGGCGATTGCTGGCGTAATGGGTGGCGAGTACAGCGGCGTGTCTGCGACCACGCGTGACGTGTTCCTCGAAAGTGCGTTCTTCGACCAGATCGCCATCGCCGGCAAGGCCCGTTCCTACGGCCTGCACACCGATGCCTCACACCGCTACGAGCGCGGTGTGGATTGGAAGCTTGCCCGTGAAGCCATGGAACGTGCCACTGGCCTGCTGCTGGACATCACCGGTGGTGAAGCCGGCCCGATCACCGAAACCGTCAACGAGCAGCACTTGCCGTCCATTGCGCCGATTACGCTGCGCGCCAAAAGCGTCGAACAGATGCTTGGTCTGGTCATTGAACCGGCTGAAATCGAGCAATTGCTG
Source organism: Pseudomonas sp. (assembly GCF_049590575.1). Classification (GTDB taxonomy): domain Bacteria; phylum Pseudomonadota; class Gammaproteobacteria; order Pseudomonadales; family Pseudomonadaceae; genus Aquipseudomonas. The sequence continues at coordinate 20,682 of NZ_JBAWDE010000266.1, read as the reverse complement.
TCGGCCCTCGGTCTGGGGATTACTACCAGTGGGGAAGGGCAATGGCGCGTTGAAGTGCCAAGCCATCGCTTCGATATCAGCCTGGAAGTCGACCTGATCGAGGAGCTGGCCCGCCTGTACGGTTACAACCGCCTGCCAGTTCGTTACCCGCAAGCGCGCCTGGCACCGCAACCCAAGGCTGAGGCGCGTGCGCACCTGCCTGAGCTGCGCCGTCTGCTGGTTGGCCGTGGCTATCAGGAAGCGGTGACGTACAGCTTCATCGATCCGAAGCAATTCGAACTGTTCAATCCGGGCGTCGAGCCGCTGTTGCTGGCCAACCCGATTTCCAATGACATGGCGGCGATGCGTTCGTCGCTGTGGCCAGGTCTGGTGAAAGCCCTTTCCCACAACCTGAACCGCCAGCAAGATCGCGTGCGCATGTTCGAAAGCGGTCTGCGTTTTGTCGGTCAGATGGATGGCTTGAAGCAAGAGCCGATGCTGGCTGGCGTGGTGTGCGGTAGCCGTTTGCCGGAAGGGTGGGCGCAGGGCCGCGATGCCGTGGATTTCTTCGACGTTAAAGCTGACGTGGAAGCGGTCCTGGGCTTTGCCGGTGCACTGGATGCATTCACCTTCTTGCCAGGTAGCCACCCAGCGTTGCACCCAGGCCAGACTGCACGCATCGAGCGCGAAGGGCGCTTGGTAGGTTTTGTCGGCGCTATTCACCCGGAGCTGTCGAAAACCTTGGGCCTGGACCGTCCGGTCTTTGTATTCGAACTGGTCCTGGCTGAAGTGGCTTCGGGCAAAATGCCTAAATTCAGCGAGTTGTCGCGCTTCCCTGAAGTGCGTCGTGACCTGGCGTTGATCGCTGATCGTGAAGTGCCCGCCACTGCTGTTCTGGATGTAATCCGTGAAAATGCAGGGGAATGGCTGACAGACCTCAGGCTATTTGACGTTTATCAGGGTAAAGGCATTGATCCGCATAGAAAAAGCCTTGCAGTTGGCTTGACCTGGCAGCATCCATCGCGCACTCTTAATGACGATGAGGTGAATACCACGACACAAAATATCCTCACCTCGCTCGAACAAAGGTTGAACGCCACGTTAAGGAAGTGACGTATGGGGGCTTTGACGAAAGCTGAGATGGCGGAACGTCTGTACGAAGAGTTGGGTCTGAACAAGCGCGAGGCCAAGGAATTGGTCGAGCTGTTTTTTGAAGAAATCAGGCACGCTCTGGAAGACAATGAGCAGGTCAAATTGTCCGGTTTCGGCAATTTTGACCTGCGGGACAAACGCCAGCGGCCTGGCCGCAATCCAAAAACGGGAGAAGAAATCCCGATCACGGCTCGCCGTGTGGTCACCTTTCGTCCAGGGCAGAAGTTGAAGGCCCGAGTTGAGGCTTATGCTGGAACCAAGTCATAACGACGAGCTACCCGTCATCCCAGGCAAGCGCTACTTCACCATTGGTGAAGTCAGCGAGCTGTGTGCGGTCAAGCCGCACGTGCTGCGCTATTGGGAGCAGGAGTTTCCTCAACTCAACCCCGTCAAACGCACCGGGAACCGTCGGTATTATCAGCGCCAGGATGTGCTGATGATCCGACAGATCCGCGCGTTGCTCTATGATCAGGGGTTCACCATCAGCGGCGCGCGCCAGCGCATGTCCGGTGATGAAGCCAAAGACGACACTACCCAATACAAGCAAATGATCCGCCAGATGATCTCCGAGCTCGAAGACGTGTTGGTGGTTTTGAAGAAGTGATTCAGGCTTTTAAAATACTTCCACATTTCAAAAGCTTGCGGTATATTCCTGATCGCTTCGTTGCGAAGCAAACCCAGTAACACGCCTAGTCGGGGCGTAGCGCAGTCCGGTAGCGCACTAGCATGGGGTGCTAGGGGTCGAGTGTTCGAATCACTCCGTCCCGACCATATTATTCAATGACTTAGCCGCTTTCGAGCGGCTTTGTTTTTTCTGTAGCAGGAGCTTTTTTGCTGCAGTTGGCCAACTCCCTATTTGGCTTTTTCAACAAGGGCAATCTTTGCTGATGGTTTATGTCTTGATGACTCATTTTCTTCGCTGATTTTACCTATACCTTGGGCATCTTGGAGGCGTTACGTGCTGTGACGATTGTTAATTCAGGATGGCAGGGATATATGGGCTCTGTAATGGCTGAGGCGATGGTGAAAATCGAAGCAGCCGGCAGCGCTTCAATGAGTCAATAGGGGCTCTGAGTGGTGCGGTGCAGGGTGCAGAGTCCGGAACGAAGGTGCTGAGGTGGTTGGGCTTTGTGGTCCGATGGGGTGCTTCGTGTCATGAGGGTTGGTCAGGTGTTAAAGTGTGACGCTATTCACGCGCTCTGGTAGGTAATTCCTTTTTCATTCGGGCGGTCGTCGACACGAGAGTACATGATGGAATTTTTTCCTTGTTTTTTTTCTATGGTCTTTGTATTTCGTAATCAGGCAAACGATCTTGAGAAATTTCTAATAGAGGCGACAACGACCATTGGCAAAGCTGTCAGCGATTACGAGCTAATTGTCGTAGACAATGCCTCCGATGATGACAGTGTCTCAGTGTTGAAATCGCTGGCGGGGGAAAGTGGTCTAGCAAATCTTCAAGTGTATGCGTTGACTAAAGAAGTAGACGCGGATACTGCTTCTTGGGTTGGGTTGGAAAATGCTTTGGGTGATTTTGTCGCAGTCATAGATCCTTTGACTGATGATATTGGCTTTGTTCTTGAGATGCTCAAGAGATCTGTTGGCGGCGCAGACGTGGTGTTTGCTCGAAATGAACAAAAAACCGAGCAAAGCTTTGCTTACCGCGGGGCGAACTTTGTATTTCATAGTCTTTATAAAAAGTTAAATGGCGTAGATTTGGCCAAAGAAGCGCCGCATTATCGGATACTGAGTAAGCGAGTCATCAATTTTATTCTTCAGCACCCTCAACCCGCTATCACGTATCGTCATCTTCCAGCAACGGGGGGATTTGCCCGCGCTTATCTGAATTACAGTTCTGCACCAAAGGCCTCTCATACAAAACGTCTCGGTGAGAGTGTTGATCGTGGAATGCGGCTGTTGGTGTCAACTACCCGGGCGCCCATGAGGTTGGTTACCTACCTTTCTATGTTTGGCGCTATCGCTAATTTGGTATATAGCGTTTATGTTTTGGCTGTCGGTATTTTGAAGACTGATGTTGCGCCTGGCTGGGTCAGTTTTTCTCTGCAGCAGTCCGGTATGTTTTTTCTGATATCTTTGGTTCTGTTGGTGCTGGGTGAATACATAATAAATATGGCCAGCCTATCGAATGAGGGGCCGCTTTATCACGTTGCACAAGAGTTTACGAGTGGGCGAATGACACGTCTTGATAAACTTAATATTGAAGAAGTGATGCACGACCCGCAAAAGCGGTCAGCTCCCTGATGATTGGTGTAAATCTCGATCAAACTGATTTTGACGCTGTCATAATTGGCGGTGGTTTTTATGGGGCCGTAATCGCTATCTATTTGGCAAGCCGTGGTGACTTCAAGCGAATTTTGTTAGTTGAGCGCGAAACGGGACTGATGCTGCGAGCCTCCTATAATAATCAGGCCCGAGTGCATAATGGCTATCACTACCCTCGAAGCTTTACAACTGCTTATAGAAGTCGTGTTAATTTCCCCAAATTTCTACGTGACTGGCCTGACGTCATTAACACTGACTTTACCAAGCTTTATGCTATTGCTCGGCGTAATTCAAAAGTTACGGCTAAGCAGTTTGAGCGTTTCTGTCATAACATTGGCGCATCAATCAGGCCCGCTGACAGTTCATTGAAAAAGATGTTTGAGTCACATTTGATTGAGGATGTATTTCAAGTCGAGGAGTGTGCGTTTGATACCACCAAGCTTGCGCGCTGGGCAGAGAGGGAGTTGAAGAGAAGCGGTGTTAAATTGATGTTTGGGGCTTGTGTCACTGAAGTATCGAGAGAAAGATCAACCTCTTTAAGTGTTGTGGTGCAGTCCAATCACCTCGAAGCTCAAAAAATAAGTTCTCACTTTGTGTTCAACTGTACCTACAGCGGTATTAATCAGCTCAAAGGTGGTTTTACAGGCATTCAGTCCGAGCTCAAGCAAGAAATTACCGAGATGGCGCTGGTTCAAGTTCCTGATCCCCTTGAGGGCGTGGGTATTACAGTAATGGACGGTCCGTTTTTTTCAATGATGCCCTTTCCTGCTCGTGGCTTACATACTCTCTCTCACGTGCGTTATACACCTCATACTAGTTGGAGTGATAGGCAAGGTTTAGACCCTTACGAAAAATTACGTGCGCATGAAAAAAACACACGTTTTGAACGCATGATTCGCGATGTGGCACGCTATATCCCTCTTGCGTCGAACGTTCGGTTTAAAGACTCGCTTTTTGAGGTTAAAACTGTTCTTGTGAGAAATGAAGTAGACGACGGAAGACCTATCCTTTTTGAACCCCACCCTGACCTCGCCGGGTGCTACTCTATTATGGGGGGGAAGATAGATAATGTTTATGATGTTATCGAAAGGTTGGAAGATGAAATTAAAATACTCTAGCATTATTGGATGTTTGGCTATTTTTTTATGGGTTGCTTCTTTTCTTTGCTTTTATCCTGGCTCTATGACTTGGGACAGCTTGGAGCAGTTAAGGCAGGCCCGTACCGGTGATTATGGCGATTGGCATCCTCCTGCCATGGCGTTTATATGGAGCCTCTTTATATTTATAAAGGACGGCCCAAGTATGATGTTGGTATTTCATATCTCCATGCTGTGGACGACTGCAATTTTATTGTACTGCTTGAGCACGAGGGAGAAATGGCCCTGTGGGGTATTGTTTTTATTGATACCTATATTGCCTTGGGTTCTAAACTTCGAGTTTGTCATATGGAAAGACATTGGGATGGCTTATTCTTGGGGGGCGGGGGTCGCCATTTGTCTTTATTATCGGTCTAAAGATAAATTTCCCAGGTGCGCCGTCGCGGCTGTCCTTTTGTTATTTTTCTACGGAGCTTTGATACGCTCTAATTCTTTGGCAGCAGTTCCCTTTTTGTTTTTGTTTTTTGTGATCTGTATTTGTAAAAAAATCTCTATAAAGACCGCGACGGCCGTGATGATCGGCAGTCTTATGTTATGTGTGTTGGCAAATATGGTGCTTAATTCATTTCTTGATCCTAAGAAAACGAATCCTATCAGCTACGTGATGTTCGACGATTTGATTGGGCTCAAGCTACAAGGTAAAGATGTAAACTTGGATTTTTTGACGGAGCAGGAGCGTTCCTCTATTGTATCTTGCCCTCATATTAAAGAAAATAAAGTTGGTGCAGCATTTTGTCTAGATACAGATCGTTGGGCTGATATTACACAGCATAACTTCAAAGCGCTAAGTTTTTCTTGGCGTAATGCTCTGAGCGAAAACTTCTTAGGGTATTTATATTATCGGTCGCAAGCGTTTTTGCAATTGACCCGCTCTCCCTTTAGCTCGAATTATGATATCAGTCAGTTTCGAGTTGTTGAGCCCCCTTATGTATTTGAATCTGGCATTCGCGAAGAAACCAAAATCGAAAAAATGTTCAGGAAGTATGTGCATGCCTTTTCCAAGGTTCTTCCAGGGGCGTTTAAACCTTATGTGTGGATGTTGCTGTCTATTGGCTTGATCGTGTTTTTTGCTAGGCATGCATCCTCGAAAGAACGTTCGTTATGGTTGCTTCCTGCATCGGGCCTGTTCTACGCCTTGAGTTATTTCCCGGTCACGCCGGCTGCCGATCTCAGATACGTTTATTGGCTATGTTTTGTTTGTACAATTTCCGGGTTTGTCGCTATAAATGAATATTGTGTTTATCGTCGTGCCAATAGCCAGCTAAAACAAGCGGCTTTATAAAATATTTCGTGTGGAGGAGAGGTGATTATGAAGTCAGCGCTTATTGGATTTTCTGGATTTGTAGGCTCAACTCTTCTTCGGCAAACAGCGTTTACATCGTTGTACCGCTCAACCAATATCGGCGATATTGAGATTGAGGATTTTGACCTTGTGGTGTGTGCGGGCGCCTCCGCGCAAAAGTGGCTTGCAAATAAAGAGCCTGAAGATGACCTAAAAAACATTAATGACCTGATAGAGCATTTGAAAAAAGTTCGATGCAAAAAGTTCATTCTTATTAGCACTGTCGATGTTTTTCGCCAGGCTGGAGGTGTTGATGAGGAAACCCTTGTTGAGTTAGATGGCCTGCATGCCTATGGACGGCATCGGAGGCTGCTTGAACTATTTGTCGAGGAAACGTTTTCTTCATTTTTAATCGTGCGCCTTCCGGGGCTGGTCGGGCCTGGATTGCGTAAGAATGTCATCTTTGATTTTTTTAATAAAAACAATCTTGATGAGATCGATCATCGAGGGGTTTTTCAGTTTTATCCAATGGTTAATTTATGGGGCGATATCCAGACTGCTCTGAATGCTGGCCTTGAATTAGTGCATCTTACTGCGCAACCGCTAAGTGTGGGGACGGTTTCAAGGGCGGGGTTCGGTGTCGAGTTTTCAAATGAACTCAGTCGGCCCGTGGCGACTTACGATATGCAGACCAAACATGCCGTTCTCTTTGGCGGTGTTGGCCGTTACCAATATTCTGCACGAGAAACTATTCAAGCGGTCAGGTCTTACGCTCAATCTGAACCTGTTCTTGCTAAAACGGGTACAGGGGGTCGTGTATGAGGCTGTCTATTTCAAACATTGCCTGGGACACTGCGGAAGATGAAGAGATAGCCGATTTGCTTCAAGGCGTTGGGGTTGATGTAATTGATATAGCACCGGGGAAATACTTTCCAGTTCCGGCCGATGCAAAAATACAAGATATCAGCAAAGTGAAAAATTGGTGGGCTGAACGTGGAATTGAAATAACTGGGCTTCAAGCACTGTTATTTGGCACCACGGGTCTGAACGTTTTTGCTGGAACCCAAAGCCAGACTTCTTTATTAAATCACTTGGCAGAAGTGTGTCGTGTCGGAGCAGGGCTTGGGGCTACCAGGATCGTATTTGGGTCTCCTAAAAATCGTGATCGGAGTGGATTGAGCGACCAAGAAGCGCTAGACGTTGCCATTCCGTTTTTCAGAAGGCTAGGAGATATAGCCCAATCGTTTGGAGTAAATATCTGCCTTGAGCCTAACCCTGCATCGTATGGTGCCAACTTCATGACTACCAGTGTGCAAACCGTGGAGGTGGTCAGGGAGGTAGCGCACCCGTCTATAGGTATGCAGTTGGATACTGGCGCATTAACCATGAATGGAGAAGATGTCTTCGAGGTGCTTCAATCCATGTCGGGCCTGATAGGGCATGTCCATATCAGTGAGCCAAATCTGTTGCCGGTTGGTGACGGAGCAACAGATCACAAAAAAATGGCTCAGGCAATCAGGCAGTACCTTCCCAATCATGTTGTTACTGTTGAGATGGTAGCGACTGCGCACGAGTCTCATGCTTTGTCTGTCGCACGAGCTCTGGGTGTCGCTATCCAGTACTACCGCCCCGAAGGGCAAAGGGGGAGGGTATGAGTGCAAAGTGGATAATTCTTTTTCTGGGCATTATTTCCAATGCGTCAGCCAGCGTGCTGATCAAATTTGCAATGATCCCGCCGCGCAAGTTTCCCTCTCTCGCAGATCCCTTGGGATCGCTGACGAATTGGCCGTTTTGGTTAGGCTTAAGTTTGTATGGCGCAGCCTTTCTGCTATACGCAGCGGCCTTGGCTCGTCTGCCGTTGAATGTGGCGCACCCTATACTTACCGCAGGAGCGGTAGCGACAGTCGCCATTTCTTCAGTGGTTTTTTTTCGTGAGCCATTTTATTGGACGACCGCTGCCGGGATTATATTTGTGATCATCGGTGTCGGACTCATCACTGCACGCATCGCTTAATGGTAAATATCGTGATTCCACCAGCTTCTGAAACTGACTTTCGTAAGACATGGCAAGTTCCTGCATTTGAGACGCTTCTTTGGCTTGGGCGGAAACGGCCTTGGTGCGTGGTGATCCCGGTAATTAATGAGGGGAAGCGAATAGCTAATTTGCTCAACCGAATGGCCGCTCTCAAAATCGACAGTGTTGCAGACATCATTATCGTTGATGGGGGCAGTACCGATGGCTCTTTGGATCTGGAGGCTCTGAAGGCACTGGGTGTAAGTGGTTTATTGCTCAAGACTGCGCCAGGAAAGCTCAGCGCTCAATTACGTTGTGCCTATGCCTTTGCACTGGATCAAGACTATCAGGGTATTGTCACTATCGATGGTAATGACAAGGATGACCCGGGCGCTATTCCAGGGTTTATCAAAATGCTCGAAGAGGGCGCTAGCTTTGTACAAGGCTCTCGATTTGTTCCGGGAGGTGTTGCCGAAAACACCCCTAAGTTGCGTGACTTTGCAATACGCTTCATTCACGCACCATTACTGAGCCTGTCTTCGGGTTTTAAATGGACAGACACTACTCAGGGCTTTAGAGCTTATAGTCGGGACATGCTGGTAGACCCTGAAGTGGCTCCTTTTCGGGAGGTTTTTATGACTTACGAATTGTTGGCTTATCTTTCGTATCGAGCACCAAAATTAGGCTATAGGTGTGTTGAACTAGCGACGACCAGGCGCTACCCCAAGGGGGAGGTTCCTACAAAAATCAGCAGTGTCAAAGGTAATTTGTCTGTTCTAGAGGTTCTTTTTCGCGCCTGTCTCGGGAAATATAACCCATAGATTTTTACGAGAAACAATGACGCAGATGCTCTGTAATAGATAACGATGAGATTTTCGCTCCATGGTTTTTTACGCTTATTGAAGCGAATAACGATGTGGCGATTGTCTTTTTACCTCCGAATATATCTTGCATGATGTGCACTTTCGTTATTTAGAATGACTAAATAACCTAAGCAGCCCCGGCTTGGGTTTGTGTGTAGTGGTCTAATGATTCCGGACACCCATCTAGGCGAGAATGCTCGCCAGATAGAGGTGTCTGATGACCAAGCAACTTCGTTCCTTTTTCGCTGAATTCAAACGAGAGGCCGCAGGCCTCGTACTTGATCAAGGCTATCACAAAAACGTCAGCTCTTGATGGACGTTGCTGGACTCTCGTAGAGCAGAACATCGCTGGAGCTCAAGTAAATACAAGCTTAGAAAAAACCAGGGTGAAATTTTGAAGTCTTTCAAGAAGTATGAAAAAGGAGATGGGGGGCTAGGGGTCGAGTGTTCAAATCACTCCGTCCCGACCATATTCTGAAAGGGGACCTCTCACTTATAGTGACGGGTCCCCTTTTTCGTTCACGGCTTTTAAAAAGCTGCGTCAAACTACCCGAGCATCGCCTCCACTTCCCCAAGCGTCACGCGCGGCACCACGCTCGGTGGAATCCTCGAAGTGTCAGATAAGTTGTAGACCATGAAGTCATCCCCCATGACCTTTTTCGACATCAATTCGAATGAGGGAAGTATGCGGCTGTGAAAGTGTTCATCGAGTCCGCAGGGGGAGTTTATGGAGTCATTCGTTTCATAAAATCGCCCCGAGTTCTGGTCCAGATCAACGCCAACCAGGAAGACTTTTGAAAATCCGATGTGAAAGGCCAGCTGCAGTGCCAGGTAGGCCACTGTTCGCGCATCGAAAAAACCTTCGCTCATGTCCTTGCTGAACCCTACGGGCCGCTTGCGGAGGGCGGATAGGGAATGATCAGCGACCAGCGCGCTATGCCTTCCCAGCGCCACATCCAGCCATGATGGTTTTTCAGCCTTGGACAAAGGGTAGAGCGGCCCGTTTGGGTGAGCATGGGATGCTTGCGCGTGGTCTTCCCATAGCGCGACTTTTTGGCTGAGGGCCATCGCGTACTTGAAGAGCTCCGGCTGCTGTTTGGAAAAGCTTCTGTCCGTACACACGTAAAAGTACGGTTTGACGCTGGTGTTTATAAACTTCGAAATAGCGCCATTCATCGTGATCATTGGCACGTGCGCATATTTTTCGATGGGGAACGACTTGGCAGACGCCCCGGAAGCAATAATAAAAACGGCGCCTGGTTCGATATTTCGGCACGTTTCAAAATCGTGCGTCGCCAGGCGATGGGAAGGGTCAGAACCCTCTGGTTCTGACTCTGATGCAGGCTCTACAGGGACTCGAGACAGTGGTTTCATGAACTCAACCGTGCAGTGAATGTAGTTTTCCTACATCACCGGACCTGAATTCTGCCTCAGAGTTTCTTTGTAAAAAAAATGATACTTAGCTAGGCAATCAAAATGTTTGCCCGATCGAGAACTGAAATATTTGGGTTTCCGCATTTTCAGGCGTGCGAATCGGGTAGGCCAGGTTGACGCTCAGCGGCCCCAGCGGGCTGTACCAGGTCACGCCCACCCCCACTGAACTGGCCATCTTGCTCAGGTCTACATTGCCACAACCCTGGGTCGTGCTGAGGTAGCAGGTGTCCGAATACACCGTACCCACATCCCAGAACAGCGAAGTACGCACGGATTTGTTTTCTTTGACAAAAGGCACCGGGAACAGGTACTCCACGCCACCCGTGATCAGGATGTTGCCGCCCAGCGCATCGGTGTCGCGATCGGAGTAATAGGCCTGCCCGGCACGCGCATAAGTACCGGTGGCAGGGGTGTTGCGCGGGCCGAGGGTGCCGCTCTGGAAGCCACGCACAGTGCCCTCGCCACCGGCGCTGTAGGTTTCATAGAAAGGCAACCCGTCCGTTGAACCATAGCCGTTGCCGTAGCCGAGCTTGGTATGCAAGCGCAGGGTCGTTTCGCTGGTGACGGGCAGGTAAGTCTGCCCCGTGTAATCGACTTTATAGAAGCTGAGGTCGCTGCCCGGCACTGTCACCGTCAGGTTGAGGTTTTGAGAATGCCCTCGGGTTGCCAATATCCCTCTGTTCAATGTCGATTCCGACCAGCCGACGCTGGCCTTGAAGTTGGTGAATTCCTTGCCTTCGCGCTCCACAAAATCGTAGATCTCGTCCGCGCTATAGGTGCCCGGTTCAATGCTGTCACGTTGCGCAGACAGGCCAAAGCTCAGTCGAGAGGTTTCATTGATCGGGTAGCCGAGGTTGGCGCCCAGGCCAAAGCTGTTGATCGCGTAGTACGAGACCCCGTCGTTGTAATAGGTGTTGTAGTCGGTTTTGCTGTAGAACGCGTTGTACCCGAGGCTCACGCCGTCGGAGGTGAAGTAGGGATCGGTGAAGCCGATGTTGTATCTGCTTTGGTAGGTCGAGCGCGTCAGCCCCAGGCTGGCAGAGTTGCCAGTGCCGAGGAAGTTGTTCTGGCTGACCGAACCGCTCAGAATCAGGCCCGAATTCTGTGCAAAACCGACGCTGGCGGTAATTGAGCCTGACGCTTGTTCCTGTACGGCGTAGTTCACATCCAGCTGATCATCGACGCCGGCGACCGCTGGCGTCTCGACGTTCACTTCCTTGAAGTACCCCAGGCGCTCCAGGCGCACCTTGGATTGGTCGATCAGGTAGGTCGACGCCCACCCACCCTCCATCTGGCGCATTTCCCGACGCAGCACCTGATCGTCAGTCTTGGTGTTGCCGCGAAAGTTGATGCGATTGACGTAGGCTCTCTTGCCGGGGTCTACGGAGAAAATGACGTCCACCGTGTGGTCTTGTTCGTTGACTTTCGGCACGCCGCTGACGTTGGCAAACGTATAGCCCTCGTTTCCCAGGCGGCGGGTAATCAGCTCTGAGGTGGAGGTCATCAGCTTGCGCGAGAACACCTGGCCTTTTTGTACCAGTAGCAGTGACTGGACCTGATCCTCCGGGACTTTGAGCTCGCCACTCAGTTTCACCTCGCGCACCGTGTATTTCGGGCCTTCATAGATGTTCACGGTGATGTAGATGTGTTTCTTGTCCGGGGTCATGGAGACCTGGGTCGAGGTGATATCCATGTTGATATAGCCACGATCCAGATAGTAGGAGCGCAGACGTTCAAGGTCACCGGACAGCTTTTCGCGTGCGTATTTGTCATCGTTCTTGAAAAACGACAGCCAGTTGCTGGTCTTGAGGGTGAATTGTTCGGTCAACGCCTCGTCGGGGAAGACGTTATTGCCTACTACGTTGATGTGCTGGATCGATGCCACTTCGCCTTCATTGACCGTAATCTTCACCTCCACGCGATTGCGCGGTTGGGCCACTACCTGCGCGTCGACCGATGCCGAGTAACGTCCCTGGGCGACGTACTGGCGCTGCAGCTCGTTGCGTACACCTTCGAGGGTGGCGCGCTGGAAAATCTCGCCCTCTGCAAGCCCTGATTGCTTCAAACCCTTCAGCAGGTCATCGGATGAAATCGCCTTGTTGCCCTCGAGTTCGATACTGGCAACCGAAGGGCGTTCGACTACATTGATAATCAGCACATCGCCTTCGCGGCTCAACTGGATATCCTGGAAGAAGCCCGTCTTGAACAGTGCGCGGGTAGAGTCCACCAGGCTCCGGTCGTCGGCCTGGTCGCCGACGTTGAGTGGCAAGACACCGAACACGCTGCCCGCAGAGACACGTTGCAAACCGTTGATTCGGATATCCGAGATTTTGAAGCCTTGGGCGAGTGCCAGTGTGGTGTTGAGCAGCAACGCAACCGAGCAGAGCAGGCGCGAAAAATTCATCAAGATCTTTTCCAGAACACATCGACAAGCAGTGCCGGCGCGCTCGGACAATTCGCCACGCGGCCAGACTGGTGAAGATCCAGCATAAGAGTGCGTGGCGTTTGATGCGGTTAACCGAATGTCAAGTTAGGTAAAGGTTGGTTAGAAACCGCGAGGCAAGACCGATAATGCGCACTCCACCACCGACGAGCCTGTGATGATCTCCGTACTGTTAGTCGACGACGACCAGGAACTGACTGGGATGCTGAGCCAATACCTTGCACGCGAAGGCTTTGCAGTCACCGCTGTGCATACGGGGGAGGAGGGTGAGATGCAGGCGCTTTCGGGGCGTTATGGCATCGTGGTGCTGGATGTCATGCTGCCCCAGCGCTCTGGTATTGAGGTGCTCAGGCGTATCCGCGCCGTCAGCCAGGTGCCCGTGGTGCTGCTGACCGCCCGTGGCGACAACATAGACCGCATCACGGGCCTGGAGCTGGGCGCCGACGACTACGTGCCCAAGCCCAGTTCACCCGGCGAATTGGTCGCACGGTTGCGCGCGATCATGCGCAGGGTGCAGCCGGTGGGCCAGCCGACCACCGAAGTGATAAAAACCGGCTTGCTGGTGCTGTGGCCGGGCAAACGCCAGGCCTTGTGGAAGGGTGTCGAGCTGGGCGTGACCAGCACCGAGTTCAGCCTGCTCGAAGAGCTCGCGCGCAGTGCCGGCCAGGTCGTGAGCAAAAAGGACCTGTCGCTCAACGCCCTGGGCTGCCCGTTGACCCGCTATGACCGGCGGATCGACGTGCACATCAGCAGCATCCGGCAAAAACTCGGGCCGCGTCCGGACGCCAAGGCCTGGATCCAGAGCGTGCGCGGCCTTGGCTACCTGTTGATTGCCGAATGACCAGGCCCAGCCTGCTGTTCTGGAAACTGTTCCTGGCCTTCTGGTTGGCCACCACGCTGACGTTTCTGTTAGGCGTCGGCGTGTTGGAGTGGGGCCGTTTCCGGCCCAATGACCCGCACGTCGAAGCCGTGCTGGCGACCGAAGCGAATCTGCTGCAGCGATATGGCATCGAAGCCGGGGGCCAATTCCTGGCGGTTTGGGAGCATCCACCGGACGAGGCCATCGGCATCTATGACAGTACCGGCAAATTGCTCGTGGGCTCGCCGGTCGAGATGCCAATCTACGAGCAATCGCTGGTCAGCAAGGAAGGCCTGGCGCTTTCGATCAGGTCCACCCACCCCCCCGGCACCGACCTCGGCAAGCCCTGGCAGCAGCTCCCGCTGATCATCGGCACGCTGATGAGCGCGTTGTTCAGCGGCTACATGGCCTACTACCTGGCCTGGCCCCTGGCCTACCTGCGCCGGGCGATGAGCGACGCGGCCCAGGGGCGCTTCGAAACCCGGGTCAAGCCGGCCATGGGCAAGCGCCGCGATGAAATCGTCGACCTGGCCGAAGATTGCGACCGTATGGCCAACCAACTGAAGGTGCTGGTAGAAGCCCAGCAGCACTTGCTGCACGACATCTCCCATGAGCTGCGCTCACCGCTCACGCGAATCCAGGCGGCCATCGGCCTGTTGCGCCAGGACCCCGCTCGAGTGGAAGTGCTTGAGCGCATCGAACGCGAATCCGAGCGCATGGACACATTGATCGAAGCGCTGCTGACCCTGGCACGCCTGCAAGGCCGGCCCGAAAGTATCGAGCGCGAGCCGGTGGATATCGTCGAGTTGCTGGCGATGATTGTCGAAAATGCACAGTTCGAAGCCGGGATCAAAGGGTGTCGTGTCGAGCTGCAGGCGTGTCCATCGTTCATCGCCTGCGCCAGCGGCGAGTTGCTGTACCGCTGTTTCGAGAACGTCATCCGAAATGCAGTGCGCTACACCCGGCCGGGCAGCGCCGTGCTCGTGGCGGCGCAGATCAATTCCGATGCGACCCGCCTCAACGTGCGGATCACCGACCACGGGCCGGGGGTCGAAGAGGACCGTCTGCAAAGCATATTCCAGCCGTTCGAGCGTGGCGTGAACGACACCAGTGTCGGCTTTGGCCTGGGGCTGGCCATCGCTGCGAGGGCCGTGCAGATGCACGGCGGCACGATTGAAGCCCGTAACGAACCGGCGGGGGGGCTGACCGTGAAGGTAAACCTGCACAGCGCACTGTCTTTACACGATATTACATTGGCTTGACGGCCCTGTACGTTGCGCCTCTTTAGACTCGATGCCTCTGTGGTCCTATTGAACGGCGGTGGCGATGTTTCAAGTGCATAAAAAGGGCTTGGTTCCCGGCCGGAAAATGGTCGACGGCCTGGTCCCCTATGATTTCTTTTGCGAAGACAGCCCGGCGATCAACCTGTTTGTGTTCACCGGTGCGGCCACGCCCGGCGCACTGGTCGAGGAGCAAACACTGTGGGGGTTCACCCGGCTGGAACGGTTTGAAGCGATGACCGGCGCATTGCTCGGCAACAAGCGGCAGACTGGCTGGTTTCAGAGTGTGAATGTGCTCACCGGGCCCAACCAGAACGGCACGCAAAGCGTGAAATTCCAGCGCGTGCTGAAAATCATCAAGCACGCCAGCGAGCCCCGTAAAGTGGATTACGAAATCCTGACCGACGACGGCGACACCTACTTCACTCGGCAAAACGTCGCAGCCAACAGTGCGCAGACCGTCATCTATTCAGCTGACTCGGCCGGTCAGTGAGCCTGAAAGCGCCCCAATAGCAGCACCAGCCCCGCCCACGCCTTCCGTAGGGTATTCAGGCTGGGCAGTGCAAGCCCGTAACGCTACAGTGGGCCTTCCTCGGACGACCGTTCGCCGAGAACCCCAACGCGAGGTAGGGCTGGACATTCCCATCGGTTGAAAAATAGTTGCCGAAGCCTGTCCCCTTTTTTCACGTCGCCTGTCATTCCAGGTAAGTGAACAAAATCGAGAGCTTCCTCCCATGTCCGCAGTTCTACCTTTGCGCTTGCGCCCGTTACTCAAGCTGAGCCTGATGCTGAGCCTCAGCGCCAGCCCATTCTTCACTGCCGTCAGCTATGCCGACGACGCCGCCACCCGCCGCAGTTACCAGGTTCCGGCCGGCAGCTTGAGTGCGGCGTTAACGCGTTTCGCCGGTTTGTCGGGGGTCAACCTGTCTGTCGACCCGGCGCTGGTCAGCGGGCGCAGCAGCAGCGGTTTGTCCGGTGAGTACGGGGTGGAAGAGGGCTTTGCGCGCTTGCTGCAGGGCTCGGGTTTGCAACTGCAACCGATGGGCGACCAGGCCTACATGCTGGTGCCGGTGCCGGATGGCAGCAGCCTGGAACTGGCGCCAACCTCGATTCTCGGCACCACCGGCCTGTACGACGGCGACACCTATGCCGGCGGCCAGGTCGCGCGGCGCGGCAACCAGGGCCTGCTGGGTACGCGGGATTTTATGGAAACGCCCTTCAGCATCACCACTTACACCCAGGAAGCCGTGAAAAACCAGCAGGCGCGCACCCTCGGCGACCTGATCGCCAGCGACCCCTCGGTACGCGCCACCAACCCGGCCGGTGGGCGCTACGAGCAGTTCACCATTCGCGGGTTCAGCCTGTTCAACAGTGATGTGGCCTACAACGGCCTGTATGGCGTGTTGCCGACGTACACCATCGACATGGAAATGGCCGACCGCGTCGACATCTTCAAAGGCCCCACCCAGTTGATCAACGGCATTTCGCCGCGTGGCAGCGTGGGCGGCGGGATCAACATCGTGCCCAAGCGCGCCACCGACAAGGACATCAACTCGTTTACCGGCAACTGGGCCTCCGACAGCCAGGCCGGTGGCGCGGTGGACATAGGCCGGCGCTTTGGCGAGGACAACAAGTTCGGCATCCGCTTCAACGGCGTGAAGCAGTCCGGCGATACCGAATGGGACCACCAGAATGTCGACCGTGAGATGGCCGTGCTCGGCCTGGATTTTCGCGGTGAACGCCTGCGCCTTTCGACTGACATAGGCCGCACCGAACGCGACACCGACGCCCCGCAGGAACGCGTGCAAGTGGCGGCCAACGCGCCGGTGCCCAGCGCCAACGATGTGCGCCGCAACTACGCACAGTCCTGGAGCAAGGCCAGTACCAATGACACGTTCGGTACATTCAGCGGCGAGTACGACCTGAGCGATAACGTGATGCTCTACGGCGGCGTCGGCGCGCGCAAAAGTAACCACGACTTCCTGCGCCACGCTGTCTCCGTGACCAATGCGGCTGGGGACTTCCTCGTGCAGCCACGGGATTTCACCCGCGATGAAAACGTGCGCACCTACACCGCCGGCGTGCGCAACTGGTTCCATACCGGGTCGGTCAGCCATGAGCTCAACCTGGCTGCGAGTTACTTCTACATGGACTTTGAAAATGGCGGCGCACGCTACGCGCAGGGGCGCAGCAATCTCTATAACCCGGTGCAAACGCCGACGCCCTCGACCGCAACACGTCAGGACCCCAAGGTCTACACCGAGAACAAGTTCAGCGGTGTGGCGCTGTCCGACACCCTGGGCTTCTTTGAGGACCGTCTGTTGTTGACCCTTGGCGCGCGCTGGCAGCGGGTCAAGGTGGATGACTGGAACAATGGGGTCAAAGGCGTCACCGCCTACGACGAAGAAAAAGTCTCGCCGTCCGGCGGCCTGCTGTTCAAGGCCACCGACAAGCTGTCGCTGTATGCCAACTACATGGAAGGCCTGAGCCAGGGCAAGGTCGCGCCGTCGACCTCGGTCAACGACGATGAAATCTTCCCGCCGTTTATCAGCCGCCAGGTTGAAGTGGGCGCCAAATACGATGCGGGTGCCTTCGCCGTGACCGCGGCGGTGTTCCGCATCAAGCAACCTGCCTACGAAACCAATGCCATCACCCAAGTGTTCGGCCCCAACGGCAAACGCCAGAACACCGGGGCGGAGCTGAGCATGTTCGGCGAACCGCTCAAGGGCGTGCGCCTGCTCGGCGGCGTGATGTACATCGACAGCGAACTGCAAAAAACCACCAACGGCACCTACGACGGCAACCGCGCACCGGCCACGCCCAAGTACAACGTCAACCTCGGCGCCGAATGGGACGTGCCGACCCTGGAAGGCCTGACCCTGACCAGCCGCGGCATCTACTCCAGCTCGCAGTACCTGGACCAGTCCAACGTCAAGGAAATCGACGCCTGGAACCGCATCGACGTGGGCGCGCGGTATGCGTTCAAAGTGGATGACAAGCACATCACCCTGCGCGCCAATGTGGAAAACGTTGCGGATAAACGCTACTGGAGCTCGGCAGGCGCATCGGATGACAGCGAGCCGGGGCTGACCTTGTCAACGCCGCGCACCTACCTGTTGTCGGCCACGGTCGACTTCTAATACGGTGGCCCGTTATGGGTTGAGGGCTTCTGTGGCGAGCCCGCTCGCCACCATCAGCCAGGCGCTGCCGCACGGAGCGGGGCATAAATGAGAATGTTTTTTGATCACACCGTCCTGATATGGAATAGTACCCGCCGTTTTCCCCAGCCTGTCTGGCTGGGGTGTTTTAACGCCGAGGTACTTGTCATGCGAATGCTGCGCTCCATCCCGACCCTTGCCGCCTGCCTCCTGGCGTTTTCTTCCAGCCTGTTAAGCGCTGCGCCCATCGACCTGAATGACGGCCAGCACGCGGTGCACCTGCCGGATGCGCCCAAGCGCGTAGTGGTGCTGGAGTTCTCCTTTCTCGACAGCCTGGCCGCCGTAGACGTGACGCCGGTCGGCGCCGCCGATGATGGCGACGCCAACCGCGTGCTGCCCCGCGTGCGTCAGACCATCGGCCAGTGGAAGTCCGTGGGCCTGCGCTCGCAGCCGAGCATCGAGGAAATCGCGCGGCTCAAACCCGACCTGATCGTCGCCGACCTCAACCGCCATCAGGCGCTGTACAGCGACCTGGCGAGCATTGCGCCAACCCTGTTGCTGCCCTCGCGCGGTGAGGATTACGAGGGCAGCCTCAAGTCCGCCGAGCTGATCGGCAAGGCCCTGGGCAAAAGCCCGCAGATGCAGGCGCGTATCGCCCAGAACCGCGAAAACCTGAAAAAGATTGCCCAGCAAATCCCCGCTGGCGCCAGCGTGTTGTTCGGCGTTGCCCGCGAAGACAGCTTCTCGGTGCACGGCCCGGACTCCTATGCCGGCAGCGTGCTGCAAGCGATTGGCCTGAAAGTCCCGGAGGTTCGCGCCAACGCCGCGCCCACTGAATTCGTCAGCCTCGAACAACTGCTCGCCCTCGACCCGGGTTGGCTGCTGGTCGGCCATTACCGCCGCCCGAGCATCGTCGACAGCTGGAGCAAGCAGCCGCTGTGGCAAGTGCTTGGCGCTGTGCGCAACCACCAGGTGGCGGAAGTCGACGGCGACAGCTGGGCACGTAATCGCGGGGTATTGGCGTCCGAGCAGATCGCCGAAGACGCCCTGGCGATTCTCAAGGGCGGCAAAGCCGTACTGAGCCAGTAACCGTGCAGCGCAGTTTGGCCGCAGCCGGCATTGTGCTGGCGGGCGCCTGCTTGTTCTGGCTCTCGCTGTACAGCTGGTCACCGTTCACCATCACCGCGACAGATGCCTGGAATGGCCTGGTTCACCAGGGCAGCGTGGGCGGCAATATGGCCTATATCGTCGCGCAACTGCGTGTACCTCGCGCGCTGTGCGCGGCATTGGTCGGTGCCTGCCTGGGCCTGGCCGGTGCATTGATGCAGGGCATCACCCGCAACCGCCTGGCATCGCCTTCGTTGTTTGGCGTGACGGCCGGTGCGGCATTGGGGCTCGCGTTGTTTTCCACCGGTTTGGTCGCACCGCCGTTTGCCGGCGGTGCCTTGCTGATGACCTGCCTGGGCGGCGCGCTGGCCTGGGTCACGGTGTTCAGCCTCGGCGGCGCCTGGTCGCCGACCACTGCTCAGGGTCGGCTGGTATTGGCCGGCGTTGCCGTCGCTGCCTTGTGCGCTGCCTTGACCCGGCTCACGGTGATCCTGGTCGAAGCCCAGGCGCAGAGCGTGCTGAACTGGCTGGCCGGCTCCCTGGCCAACGTCGGCACGGCGCAGCTGCAATTGCTCTGGCCGTGCACCTTGATCGGCGGCCTGTGGGCGCTGTGGTGTGCGCCGCGCTTGAACCTGATCAACCTCGGCGAAGACGCCGCGCGCTCACTCGGCGTGGGCATCGCCAGCCTGCGTTTGCAGGTGTTTTTCGCCAGCCTGTTGCTGGTGGGCGCGAGTGTTTGCGCGGTAGGGCCGATCGGTTTTGTCGGGCTGATTGCGCCGAATATCCTGCGCCAGTTTCTCGGCAACGATTACCGCTGGCTGATCCCGCTGAGCGCGGCGCTGGGTGCGGTGATCGTGCTGGGTGCCGACCTGCTCAGCCGCGCCGTGGCGTTCCCGGTGGAAACCCCGGCCGGGGTGGTCACTGCCTTGATCGGCGCACCGTTCTTTCTGTTTCTTGCCAGGCGTGCCCTATGATTCGCCCATCACTGCGCCTGTGGCTGCTGCTCGGTCTGTTGCTGGCGGCCACCTTGGTCAGCCTCAGCGCCGGCACCCTGTGGCTCACGCCCGCCACCGTGTTCGAGCGCCTGCTGGCCCATGACGCCCTCGACTTCGAAGTGTGGAACCACCGCCTGCCGCGCAGCCTGATTGCGATCCTCGCAGGCGCCGCGTTCGGCCTGGCCGGGGCGATTGTGCAGGGTGTTATTCGCAATCCATTGGCCTCGCCGGAGATCCTTGGCGTGACCCAGGGCGCCGGGCTCGCGCTGACCGTGGCGATCATCGGCTGGCCGCACCTGCCGATTGCCTGGCTACCGCTGGTGGCCTGCCTGGGCGGTGCCGGTGGCGCGTTGCTGCTGGCGTTGTACAACACCGGGGTGAGTTTTTCCGGGGTGCGCTTTGCGCTGTCGGGTGTGGCAATTGCGGTGAGCTTGTCCAGCGTCACCGAGTTTCTGATCCTGTCCCACCCGCTGGATATCAACACTGCGCTGCTCGCGCTCACCGGCAGCCTGTGGAGCCGCAACTGGCACCATGTGGCGCTGGTGCTGCCGTTCCTGGTGCTGATCCCGCTGGGCCTGTGCCTGGCCAAGCCGCTGAACCTGATCGCCCTCGGCGATGAAGCCGCGCACAGCCTCGGCACCGCACTCAGCCGTACGCGCTGGCTGGCGATGGCCTGCGC
>NZ_JBAWDE010000265.1:0-3546 GCF_049590575.1 Pseudomonas sp. | reverse complement strand
CCGGCGCAGAGCCGCGTGCTGATCCTGGTTACTGACGGCGCCAACAACGCCGGGCAGATCGACCCGCTGACCGCCGCGCGCCTGGCGGCCGAAG
This sequence comes from Pseudomonas sp., assembly GCF_049590575.1. Classification (GTDB taxonomy): domain Bacteria; phylum Pseudomonadota; class Gammaproteobacteria; order Pseudomonadales; family Pseudomonadaceae; genus Aquipseudomonas. The sequence goes on along the minus strand of NZ_JBAWDE010000265.1, from coordinate 3,452 downwards.
AAGGCGTGAAGATCTACCCGATCGGCATCGGCGCCGACCCCGAGCAAACCGGCTCCCTGGGCATCCTCGGCGTCAACCCGAGCCTGGACCTCGACGAGCCGGCGCTCAAGGCGATTGCCGAAGCCACCGGCGGCCAGTATTTCCGCGCCCGCGATGGCGAAGAGCTGCAAGCCATCAAGCAAACCCTCGACAAGCTCGAGCCGGTCGAGCAACAACCGACCCAGGCCCGTCCGGCCCAGGCGCTGTACAGCGCGCCGCTGGCGCTGGCATTGCTACTGAGCATGCTGCTGGTGGTTCAGGAGCGCTGGCCGAACAACGCGCTGCAGCGCGCGTTCAACAAACTGTCGAGCCGTGGCCGCTTCTTGCAACAGCACCCGGAATGGCGCCAGCGCCTTAAACGCCTGCGTTTGCGGAGGCGTCGATGATCGACCTGTGGCCGCATTGGTTCCGTCCCTGGTGGCTGTTGCTGCTGCCGCTGCTCGGCTGGCTGTTATGGCAGCTGTGGCACCGGCAAAAGCGCGCCGGGCGCTGGCAGATGATCCTGCCGCCGGCCTTCCACGCCGTGTTGCTCAGTGGCGGCAGCGGCCGTGAAAGCAAATCGCCGTGGGTGGTGCTGGGGATTGCCTGGCTGCTGGCCGTGCTGGCGTTGCTTGGGCCGAGCTGGCAACGCGTCGAGCAGACCAGCCAGAAGCCTGCCGACCCGTTGGTGGTATTGCTCGAACTGACCCCGGAGATGCTCGCCACCGACAGCCCGCCCAACCGCCTGGAGCAGGCGCGGCGCAAGCTGTACGACCTGTTGCAGGCGCGCAGCGATGCGCAAACCGCCATCGTCGTCTACGCCGGCAGCGCACACACCCTGGTGCCGCTGTCCGATGACCTGGCCACCAGCCGCAACCTGCTCGAAGCCCTGCGCCCCTCGCTGATGCCCGAGCCCGGCCATCGCGCCGACCTGGCGGTGGAAAAGGCCCTGGGCTTGCTCAAGCATGGCGGCCTGGGCCAGGGCCGCCTGCTGTTGATCGGTTCATCGTTATCCAAACAGGAACGCCAGGGCATCCGCCTGTTGCTGCAGAGTGGCCAGGCGCCGAGCCTGTCGATCCTCGGCATCGGCAGCCGCGAAGGCACGCCGGTGACCCAGGAAAGCGGCGAATTTCTCAAGGATGAACAAGGCGCGATCCTGGTGCCGCGCCTCGACAGCCCGACCCTCAAGGCATTCGCCAGTGAAATGGGTGGCCGCTACCGCGCCGCGCGTCTGGACGACAAGGACCTGCGCCAACTGGGCGTGCTCGACGCCCCGCAAGCCCTGCGCAACGACGGCCAACTGCTGCACCTGGACACCTGGGCCGACCAGGGTTACTGGCTGCTTTTACCGTTGTTGCTGCTGGCCGCCTGCGCCGGTCGGCGTGGCTGGTTGTTCTGCCTGCCGCTGCTGCTGATGGCCGCGCCGCAACCGAGCTATGCCTTTGGCCTGCAGGATCTGTGGCTGCGCCCCGACCAGCAAGGCCAATACCTGCTGAAGAAAAAACGCCCGGCCGAGGCCGCCGAGCACTTCGAAGACCCGCAATGGCAAGGCGTGGCGCTGTACGAGGCCGGCAACTACGCCGAGGCCATCAAGCGCTTTGCCGAGGGCAACGACGCCTATTCCCACTACAATCGCGGCAATGCCCTGGCCAAGGCCGGCGAGCGGGAAGCGGCCATCGACGCCTACGAACAGGCGTTGGAAGCCCAGCCCGACCTGCAGCCGGCGCTGAAAAACAAAGCGTTGGTCGAAGCGCTGATTCAGGAAAAAGCGCAGCCCGAGCCGGAAAAACCTGCCAATAACAAGGATGACGAAACCACCCAACCCGGCCAAACTGCGCAACCGGGCGCCAGCGGGCAAAATGCCAGCGGTGGCGAACAGTCATCCCAGGGCCAGGGCGAGGCCGGTACCGGCGACACCAAACCCGGCGCCGCGCCGCCATCGGGCGGCAATGAAGTACCGGGCAGCGAGCTGGGCGACGAGCAAACCACCACCCCGCCGCTGCGCCCTGACGACGCCAGCCTCGACGGTGAACATCGCCAGGCCCTGGAACAATGGCTGCGGGAGATCCCGGACAACCCCGGCGAACTGCTGCGGCGTAAATTCTGGTACGAACAGCAACAACATCAGGACAAGACGCGATGAGCCGCCGCACCCCCCTACTGCTTTTGCTCGCCTTGTCGGCAGGCCACGCCCAGGCGGCGAACCTGACCGCCAGTGTCGATCGCAGCCGCCTCAATTCCGGCGAAACGGTAGAGCTGACGGTGGAATCCAGCGACGTCACGCAGTTCGGCAAGCCCGACCTGTCGCCCCTCGACGCGCAATTTGAAGTCAGTGGTACGCGCCAGCTCAACCAGCTCACCACCCTGGGCGGCGACAACCACGCCACCACGCGCTGGATCATCACCCTGCTGCCCAAGGAAAACGGCACGGTGGTGATCCCGCCGCTGCAAGTCGGCCAATACACCACTCAGCCGATCAGCCTGCAAGTGGTCGAAACCGCCAGCCAGAACACCAGCACCGAACTGGCGCCGGTGTTTGTCGAGGCCAACCTCGACCAGACCAGCGTGTACGTGCAGGCCCAGGCCTTGCTGACCGTGCGCGTGTACCACTCGGTGTCGCTGTACGACGACAGCAGCCTCACGCCCTTGCAAATTCCCGACGCACGGGTCGAGCAGTTAGGTGAGTCGCGCACCTACGAGAAAGTCATCAACAGCATTCGCCATGGCGTGATCGAAACCCGCTACGCGATCTATCCGCAACACAGCGGCACCCTGGATATTCCCGCACAGACCTTCAGCGCGACGCTGGTGGAATCGCGCCCGCCGCAGGAAAACACCCTGCAAGGCACCAAGCCCGGCAAGCTGATTCACGTCAGCTCAGCGGCCCTGCCGTTGGCCGTCAAGCCCAAGCCCGAGCGCTACCCCGCCGACGCTGCCTGGCTGCCCGCGCGCAGCCTGACCCTCACGGAAAGCTGGAACCCCGAGCCGGAGCATGTGCAGGTCGGCGACTCGCTGACCCGCAGCCTCACGGTCAAGGCCGAGGGCCTCGCCAGCGCCCAACTGCCGGCCCTGCCCAGCACCGACATCAACGGCCTGCGCCGCTACCCGGACCAGCCGGTGCTGGGCAACCAGAGCAGCGACCGTGGCCTCGTCGGCAGCCGTGAAGACCGTGAAGCGCTGGTGCCCAACCGCGTTGGCGCGCTGGAACTGCCGGCCTTGGAAGTGCTGTGGTGGAACACCCACGAAGACCACCTGGAGCGCACCAGCCTGCCGGCGCGCACCCTGCAAGTGGCGAACAACCCAAGCCTGGTGGTGGACACCCCCGCTACGCCCACGGTGATCACTGCCCCCGACGACAGCCGCCTGTGGCTGTGGCAATTGAGCACGCTGATCCTGGCCTGCACCACGCTGCTGGGGTTTGGCCTGTGGTGGCG
>NZ_JBAWDE010000264.1:0-12236 GCF_049590575.1 Pseudomonas sp. | reverse complement strand
GTGCACGCCGAGGCGCGACAGGTACGCCGGGCCGATCATCGCGCCGATCACCCCGGTGATCAGCACAAACACCGCCGCCAAGGCCGCCACGCCGCCGATCTGCTCGGCCACCAGCATGGCAATCGGCGAGGTCACCGATTTGGGCGCCATGGTCATCAGCATCATATGTTCGGCGCCAAACCACCAGCCCAGCAGCACACACAGGCCGGTGGCCAACACGCCGCCTATGACCAGCGTAGTAAAAATCGGCCAGAACAATTGGCGAATCCGCCGCAGGTTGAGGTAAAGCGGTACCGCCAGCGCCACGGTGGCAGGGCCGAGCAGGATGCCCATGATCTCAGTGCTCTTGCGGTACTCGGCGTAGCTCAGGCCGCAGGTGAGCAACACGCCGATCACCAGCAGCATGGAGACCAGCACCGGCTGCAGGAAAATCCAGCGGGTTTTCTCAAAGCCCGCCAGCACCAGTTGATAGGCGCCGAGGGTGATGCCGATGCCGAACAACGGATGATGAATCACTGCTGTCCATGCGCCGTGCCAGTCGAAGATCATTGATCCTTCTCCTTGCGCTTGACCATGTACTGCATCAACACGCCGACAAAACCCATGGCGATCACCAGCGACAGCACCAGCGCGCCGACGATGGCCCAGAAGTCGGCGGCGATGTCCTTGGCATACACCATCACACCCACCGCCGGCGGCACCAGCAGCAACGGCAAGTAGCGCAACAGGCTGCTGGCAGCCAGGCTCAAGGGCTCGCCGACTTCGCCGCGCCAGATCAGAAACCCCAGCATCAGCAGCAAACCGATGATCGGCCCCGGCAGGACCGGCAGCAGCAAATGGTTGATCGCCGTGCCGATCAGTTGAAACAACACCAGCCATGTCAGCCCGCGTAACAGCATCCGTTCTCCCCCCCGTCAAAACCCGCCCGCATTATAAGCATGCCCGCCCTATGCTTCGGCATTCGCCAAAAGCATGGTGGGTTGACCGGGCTGGTTGCCCATGATGATCTACATTGGTTCTCTGTACCTCATAACAACAGCACCGATGAACCAAGGAGAGACGCAATGCCCTATGTACCCGTAGCGCAGCTCAAAGACTATGTCGGCAAGGAACTCGGACGTTCCGAATGGCTCACCATCGACCAGGCCCGTATCAACCTGTTCGCCGAAGCCACTGGCGACCATCAGTTCATCCACGTTGACCCGGTCAAGGCCGCGCAAACGCCGTTCGGCACCACCATCGCCCATGGCTTCCTGTCGCTGTCGCTGATGCCCAAGCTGATGGAAGACATCCTGATCGTGCCGGAAGGCTTGAAGATGGCAGTCAACTACGGCTTGGACAGCGTGCGCTTTATCCAGCCGGTCAAGGTCAATTCCAAGGTGCGACTGAACGTGACACTCACTGACGTCACCGAGAAAAAGCCCGGCCAATGGCTGCTCAAGGCCACCGCCACCCTGGAAATCGAAGGCCAGGAAAAACCGGCTTACGTGGCTGAGTCGCTGTCGCTCTACTTCGTGTAAGCGCTTCCCTGTGGTGAGGCACTGAAACTCACCACAGGGTATGTAAATTTATGTATGAAACTCGCAGCTGCGGCATACTCGGCGCTCAATTATCCGGATCCCGCTATGCGCCCACTCGCCCCCCTTGCCCTTGCCCTGTTGCTCACCGCGTGCGGAGACGGCGAATCGCTGTTGCCGCCGGATGCGCGCCTGCCCGACGGCGGCCGCTACCGGGGCGATGTGGTCAACGGCTTGCTGCAAGGCCAGGGCCGTGTCGACTACCCCAACGGCAGTTGGTATGCCGGGCAGTTCGACAAAGGCCAGTGGCACGGTCAGGGCGAATGGCACGGCAGCAATGGCGAAGTCTATAAAGGCCAGTTCCAGCAAGGGCTGTTCGATGGCCAGGGCAGCCTGACCACGGCCGGCAGCCACTATGTGGGCGGGTTCAAGAATGGCCGGCGCAACGGCGAAGGCACCCTCAAAGAGGGGCAGATGACCTACCGCGGCGAATTCAAGGATGACCAGTACTCAGGCCTCGGTCGCCTGGAGCTGGCCGACGGCAGCCAATACCAGGGCCAGTTCGCCCACGGCAAGCCGAATGGCGAAGGCCAGCGCAACGACGACAGCGGCAACCAGTTCAGCGGCCACTTTGTGGATGGCCAACTGGAAGGCAATGGCACCTTCAACAGCGCTGACGGCGACATCTATGTCGGTCAGTTCAAGCAGAACCAGCTCAACGGCAAAGGGCGCTACGAAAACGCCGACGGCGACGTGTGGATCGGCCAGTTCAAGGAAGGCGCGCTCAGCGGCAAGGGCGAGTTGATCGGCGTGGACGGCAGCCATTACGTCGGCCAGTTCAGCGACTGGCGCTTTACCGGTGACGGTCGCTTGAACCTCACCGACGGCAGCTTCTATATCGGCGGCTTCGACAGCGACAACTACCAGGGCAAAGGCACCCTCGTGCTCACCGATGGCACCGTGCAGGCCGGCACCTGGGTCAACGGCATGCGCGTGCGTGACGCCGACGGCAAGCTGCTGCCCGACCCGCTGGAAATCGGCGTACTGGCCCAGGGCCGCCTGCTCGACGCGGCCCTCGCTGCGGTGCCCGCTTCCACCCCTGCGGTAGAGCTGTACACCCTGGCCGTGGCCGGCGACGGCAAACAAAGCGTGTTCCTGCGCGAAGCCGATTACGTCAGCAATATGCTCGCAACGCGCTTTGGTGCCCGTGGGCAGGTTCGCCTGGTCAACCACCGCGACCACATCGCCGACCGCCCCCTGGCCACCCGCGAAAGCCTGCGCCGCGCTGTACAGACCCTGGCCGACCGCAGCGGGCCGGAAGACCTGGTGTTTATCTACCTGACCAGCCACGGCACCCACGAACACGAGCTGGTGCTCGACCAACCGCGCATGGAACTGGCCGACCTGCCCGCCGATGAGCTGGCGGCCGTGCTCACGCCGTTGAAAAACCGCGACAAGATCATCGTGATTTCCGCCTGCTACTCCGGCGGTTTCATCCCGGCATTGAAAGACGACCACACCCTGATCATGACCGCCTCGCGTGCCGACCGTGTGTCGTTCGGCTGCTCCGAGGAAGCCGACTTCACCTACTTCGGCGACGCCCTCTTCGCCCAAGCCTTCAACCAGACCGATGACCTGCAGCAAGCCTTCAAGCTCGCGCAACTGCACGTGACCGAACGCGAACAGGCGGACAACTTCGAAGCCTCCGAGCCGCAGATCTGGGCCCCCAAGGGCGTGATCGCCCATTGGCAATTATTACGCAAACAGCAGGCACGAAAGGCGCTCGAAAGCGTCTCAATGAATAGCAAGGAAGCCAAAGGCAACTAAGCTGTAATGTGTAACAAGGGGGAAACACCATGTACCTGACACCTCAGCATATCTTGCTCGCCGGCGCCTCTGGCCTTACCGGCGAACACCTGCTCGACCGCCTGCTCAACGAACCCACCGTGACCCGCGTGCTGGCACCCAGCCGCAAGCCGCTGGCCGAACACCCGCGCCTGGAGAATCCGGTTGGGGACCCTGCGGTATTCCTGCCGCAACTGAACGGCCAGGTGGACCTGGCCTTCTGCTGCCTGGGCACCACCATCAAGCAGGCAGGCTCCGAAGAAGCCTTCCGCGCGGTCGACCTGGACATGGTCGTGGCCTTTGCCAAGCGTGCGCGGGAAATGGGCGCGCGGCACCTGATCGTGATCAGCGCGATTGGCGCCGACCCCAAATCCTCGATTTTCTACAACCGCGTCAAAGGCGAAATGGAACAGGCGCTGAGAGCGCAGGATTGGCCACAGCTGACCATCGTGCGCCCTTCTCTGTTACTGGGCGAGCGCCTGGAGCCACGCCTGGCCGAGCAACTGGCCGGGCCGTTGTCGCGGTTGATCCCGGGCAAATACCACGGCATTGAAGTGTGCGAGCTGGCCCGGGCCATGTGGCGCCTGGCGCTGGAAGAGCAGGATGGGGTGCGGGTGGTGGAGTCGGATGAGTTGCGCAAACTGGGTAAGTAACCCAGTTTAAACTGTGGGAGCGGGCTTGCTCCCACATTGGTTTTAGAGCCCACCGGTTGCGTTGAACCCAATGCCCAACACCGTCAGCACTGACAGCGGCAACAGCAAGGTGTCGAGCAACGCGCTGGCCGGCAGGTCCACCTGCGGATAGCTCGGCGCTTCGGCGCCAAACCTATCCTTGGCGCAACACCCACCGTTAATCGCATACAAATCCAGGCGCGTACCGGCATACACCACCGGCGCGCCCGGTTGGGCCGCATCCAGCGTGCGCGCGGTGGCGCAGCCAGTGAGCTGCAGCGCCAACATCACCAGCAGTACCTTACTCATCGCTGCTCAAATGGTGTTCGCCCCAACGCGGCAGCATGTCCTGGGGAATATTCAGCAGGTTGAGAATCCGCGCCACCACGAAATCCACCAGATCGTCGATGGTCTGCGGCTGGTGATAGAACCCCGGCGACGCCGGCAAGATGGTCACGCCCATGTTCGACAACTTGAGCATGTGCTCCAGGTGAATGCTCGAATACGGCGCTTCACGCGGCACCAGGATCAATTGGCGGCGTTCTTTCAGGGTGACGTCCGCCGCGCGCTCGATCAGGCTGTTGCACGCGCCCGTGGCAATCGCCGACAAGGTGCCGGTGGAGCACGGCACCACCACCATCGCCGCCGGCGCGCCGGAGCCGGAAGCCACTGGCGACATCCAATCCTCTTTGCCATACACCTTGATCTGCCCCGCCGCCGCACCGGTGTACTCGGTGAGGAAGGCCTGCATCATCTGCACCTTGGGAGGCAGCGCGACATCGGTCTCGGTGGCCAGTACCAATTGCGCGGCCTTGGAGATCAAAAAGTGCACCTCACGGTCCTCGCGCACCAAGCAATCCAACAGGCGCAGGCCATACGGCGCGCCGGATGCACCGGTCATCGCCAGGGTAACGCGTTCCGGGCCACTCATTTCAACGCCTCGGCCAACTTGCCATGCAGGCCGCCAAAGCCGCCGTTGCTCATGACGACTACGTGGGTACCAGGCTTGGCCTGTTGCTTGACGAACTCAATGATGCCTTCGATGGAATCACACACCTCGGACGGCACCTTGCACAGCCCGGCGATACCCGGCAAGTCCCAGCCGAGGTTGGCCGGCGCGTACCACACCACCTGGTCGGCGTCGTTAACGCTTTCCGGCAAGCCGTCGCGGTGGGCGCCAAGCTTCATGGAGTTGGAGCGTGGCTCCACAATCGCAATAATCGGTGCATCGCCGACACGCTTGCGCAGGCCGTCAAGGGTGGTGGCGATGGCCGTCGGATGGTGGGCAAAGTCGTCGTAGATGGTAATCCCATTCACGTCGGCGACCTTTTCCATGCGCCGCTTCACGCTTTTGAAGGCGCTCAACGCAGCAATGCCCATTGATGGCACAACGCCAACGTGCCGCGCGGCTGCCAGCGTCACCAGGGCGTTCGCGACGTTGTGCTGGCCGGTCATGTCCCACTCGACGATGCCTTGGGCCTCGCCTTCAAACAACACTTCAAAGCGCGAGCCGTCGTCACTCAGCAGCTTGACCTGCCATTGCCCGCCCGCGCCGGTGGTTTGCACCGGGGTCCAGCAGCCCATGTCGATCACACGCTGCAGTGCAGGCTCAGTGGTGGGGTGGATCACCAGGCCTTCGCTCGGGATCGTGCGTACCAAGTGGTGGAATTGGCGCTCGATGGCCGGCAGATCCGGGAAGATATCCGCGTGATCGTATTCGAGGTTATTCAGGATCGCGGTGCGCGGGCGGTAGTGCACGAACTTGGAGCGCTTGTCGAAAAACGCGCTGTCGTACTCATCGGCCTCGATCACGAAGAACGGCGTATCGCCGAGACGCCCCGACACCGAGAAATTCTGCGGCACACCGCCGATCAGGAAGCCCGGACTCATGCCCGCATGCTCCAACACCCAGGCCAACATGCTGCTGGTGGTGGTCTTGCCATGAGTACCGGCAACTGCCAATACCCAACGGCCTTGCAGCACATGGTCGGCCAGCCATTGCGGGCCCGAGACGTAGGGCAACCCTTTATTGAGTACGTATTCAACCGCCGGATTGCCACGGGACATGGCATTGCCGATCACCACCAAATCCGGGACCGGGTCGAATTGCGCCGGATCGTAGCCTTGGGTCAGCTCAATGCCCTGGGCCTCGAGTTGCGTACTCATGGGCGGGTAAACGTTGGCGTCGGAGCCGGTGACGTGATGGCCCAGCTCTTTGGCCAGAACTGCCATTGAGCCCATGAATGTGCCGCAAATACCGAGAATATGAATGTGCATAGTCGACCTCGTAAAACATCGAGGCAGGTTAGCGCAGAGAGGGGGAAATCGCACCTTTTAGCGGCGACCGTCCAGGCGTGAGTGGCTGATCGAGCAATTCCTCTGCACGCGAAATGCTATTGCATCCGAGAAAGCAGCACGCATGCGACTTCCTCGAATACAACGGCATTGAGGGTCAAGGCTGTGCGCTGCTGGCAGCCCAGCAGTCAGTCACACCTCGAACATTGCCTGGTTACGCTGTCGCTTTAAGCTTGAGCGCGACCGCCTGACCGATCGCGGTAATAACAGCCAGCCTGGAATCAATGACTTTTGCGCGCACTTCAAGGTCAGGGTCTTCGTTTCGCGCCTTCGAGATCGAGCATGGAATGCCATACTCTTTGGCCAGCCCCTCAACATCTTTTTGCAGAGCGATAGTTAGAGATTCCAGGCAAGTCATACGCTCCTCGTTTGTTTTTATCGCCCATGCCAAATTGCTTTGTACTGCATCGACTCCGATTCCGGTAATGCGACCGAGCATATTGGTCGCCGCAAAAACATTCTCCTGGACCTGATCGACGATACGCGTTTCGAAAAAGCCTTTTTTTATTACAGCCGCAGGGGAATCAGTAAATGCTTTTTCGATGAGTTTGGTTGCGAGGGTCCCGACACTGCCGACGACTGCCACGGCGCCTGCCGTAAGCAAGGCTTTCTTAGTATCTGTGAGTTTTTTCACAGCGGGCGTGACATCCGCTTTGGACTCCGCGACAGCCTCGGCTAATTCAGTGTCCGCCTTCGCGAGGTTGCGGGAGGAAAAGTCTTCAACTGCCTTACCGTTCACAGTTGAAGGAGAGATCTCCAAGGTCGTGGTAAAGGTTTTAGGCGGCGCGTCGACGACCTGTTGCCCGCCGAGCTTGCTGGCAAAGTTATCTTTGGGTTTATAACTGGCTATATCAGTAGCAATTTCCTGTTCAATCTTGGCCGCGCCAACCGACGCGCCACTTGGTCCCGTCTTTGGCGCGTTGGGCGCATCCGCTGCTTTAGCAGTACCGGGGAGGTCTGGCGCTTTCTTGACTTTAAAGAGCTTACCCAATCCACGCGCACGCCTGTTGAAACGATCGCCTTCAACGGCAAACATCTCATGCGCTATAGAAGAACGCATGCTCTCAGCGCTATCTGCACTGCACGCTTTTGCACCAGAGCCAGGACGTTCTGTTGTAGGCTTACTCACAACTTCAGAGGCCAACTGCAACTGAACGAGTGGGAATTGCGGCATTGCGAAGTCATTAACAGTCATGTCATGTACCTAATGATTAATGTGCACTAGGAAGCCATCCATTTCCTCCACTGCCTGAGTGGCGAGCATCCACATAGCGTTCCAGCACCATTACAGACGGAAGGACCCCCTACCCATTTATACAACCATTATTCATGCCCTGAACAACCTGAACACCTTAATCCTTGAATGCCTCGGCCATTGCGTACTGCACCAACTGCACACCTTGCGGCACTTTTGTTACGAAATTATAAGCGTACCAACCGCCATTTAAAAAAATCGCGGCAACGGGCCCCATCGGCGTTGAACTACCCACCACTTTGTAATAAAAATCGCTGACGACATCTTTATGCCTATACACTTTTTTCGGGTCAAACGCTTTTATGCCCAGAGGCACCCGCTTTTGCACCGCGTAGAGAACACTGTTTCCAAGTTTCCCAGCCGTATTAAACCCAGTGGAAATATTATTACCCAGTTTAAAAAAGTCATTCAATCCCAAAGACCCGTTTATACCTTTGACCACCCCACCGCCAATTGCCTTGAGGGCGCCACGCCCCGTCCTTACTGCGGTGCCCAGCGCCTTGCCGCCAGGAAGAAGAAACCCAACTGCGTCGAACCCGAGCTCAAGTACTGCACCCGAGACATCCCCCTTCATGGCAATCCTGACGCCATCATAAAAAGGCACAAGACTGAGAAAAAGCTCGTCCAACTTTCGATTGGTTTTTATTTCCTGTTCACGTTGCGTAACATCTTTTTCTTCAGCTCTTTCCCTCTCAAGGTCGCGCGTAAAGTGCTTGCCAACGGTTGCTCCCATTGCCAGCGTACGTTTGGAAAAATAATCGCCAGAAAGCCCTTCTGCCGTGTCAGACGGAATTTTTGCAGACAAACGATCCGTATTTGGCTCACCTACCCGCTCAACTAGCAGCCGTAAGTCCGGACGACTCCCCTGAGCAGGCAAACCAAAGTAAGGATTGGCATCAATGTTGAGCGCCTCGCCTGTGGCATTTCTCGGAGCCCCGTTAATATCAGGGCTCTGCCACTCTTTTTGCGGCTGACTCACAAGGGGCTTTTTCCCCAGCGCAGATTCTTTGATTATTTTGGCCTGACCCGGAAAGTAGCTGTAATGATGAATATCGCCATTGCCTCGATCCGCTTGAATAATCAAGCCGAACGTCCCGGTCAAATTTTTAACATCTTCCGCGCTGGGTTTATCACTCACATATTTTAACGTCTCATGATTCCCGAGCTTACTTTTCACTCTTTTATCATAAGGCTTACGCAGCTCAAAAAAACTGATGATTGAGGTATTCAAGATTTCCCGATCAGCCACCGGCATTAACGAAAGGTGATACCTGAACGAGATATCCATGGCCTCTGCACGCTGCGCCTTAAACTTGTCAAATGCATTATCAAATGTTGCGGGGATATTCGCTTCAAGCTTGCCCAGCTCACGACGCATAGAATTATAGGGCAGCGCTTTTTCGTCGGTTGACACCCAGACTTTTTCGCTCAAGTGCCCAGACATGTAGATATCCAGCAGCGAATACAGAGTAATATCCGGCCACACTTCGTGATCGTCTTTGATCACCTTCTTTTCAAAGTCCAGGTTTCCACCGAATACTCGTTTCAACTCTCCGAGTGCCATTTCCCTGCGGTTGGGGGCTGGCGTTTTCAACACCTCGGATGCCCACGCTACATCCTTGTACTGAAGAAGCACGGCCTTCTCCGATACATCGTAATCCTTCTTTGAATAGATATTATCCGGCCTTGCGCGGATCACTCCGTTGGCGACGCCCCAATCTGTAATCGGGAGGCGCTTGACTTCGTCCAGTTGATCCTGCCCTTCTCGTGAAACGGGCTCGGTCTGAGCGAACAGCATGACTTGGCTGAATGTCATGTTTGCCACGGCACCTGGCACTTTCTTTTCGATGCGCCACGCCTCGATGGAGAATTGCGCCCACGTATGCGAACCGTAGACCAAATTAGGTGGTATCGCCTTTGCCAGAAACTCTGGAGCTGAAACCGACAGCAATAAACGCGCTGCAATTGGCGCCATTTCAGTCCCGATCCGCCCTTCAAGATGGCGAGTAAAACGACTGACGATCTGAGCAGGCGAAAAGCCGATATTCTCTTTGCCATAGGGTGCATAACCCGCCACGTTATGCCGTGATGCTCCTCCCCACGGGTCAAGATCGAGTGCGAGCGCTGCGCTCACAAATTCAATATCACTGGTTGAGGTTTCATCCCGCCCAAGTTCTTCTTGTATTTTTTTGCCCAGGGCCTTGGCGTGTGGCGAGCGTATAAGCTCATCCAGCGCCTTTGCGGGATGCGTGCTGATCGCTTTTCGCGTGTCCTCTGGCAGATGGTGCAGCAATCGCCCCATCAGGCTCGTGGCCCCAGGGCCGGCCTGATCCAATGATGCTTGAACAGGGTCCTGCATCTTCCACCGCTCAACAATTTCTCGGATGTGTGATTGCAGGCCAGGGCCCAGGGTTGTTGTCTCCAACAGCCGAGTCAAAGGCAGTGCACAGCCTCTATCGGAATCGGGTGCCCTGTGATGGAGGTCGAAAGACAGCATGAGGAGCATGTTGCGTGCTTGCGTCACATTCTGTGGCACCAGCATTGCGTAGGCTTCAATCAGATCAACGGCGCGTGCCTCCTTGGCCGGTTCATCTAACGATTGGGAGTACGAGGAACGTGGGTGGATAGGCACCCAGACCTTGCTCAGGTCAATGTCCACTTCGCCGGCATTGGCCTGATCCTGCAGCACTGTGATAAGCGACTGGCAGTCGACTTCATCCCCCATCACCGTTTCCTGCTCAACCAATGCGCTCGGTGATCTCAATGAGGCAAACGGCAAAGGCGGAAATTCAAAGTTCGGATCACTCACCAATTGCTTGCGGTACTTGGCCACTTGCGCCGGCCCCATATCGAAAGGGAAATGGTAAAACTTCCCTACCACGGCCCATGGCAAGTCGCCTGACGGCAGTGGGCAATTCAATGTTTGTCCGGGTTCGGGTGCCAATGCCTTGGCGGTCGCCAACAGCGCTCGCGAAACTTCGGCCCATCCCGAATCGTCGTCCAGAGAAAAGGTTTGCTCCTTACCGCCGACAATGCCGGTGATTTCCCCTCTGGACGGGTTCAATTTCAGGGCCGTGGTATCAAGCCCCTGATCCTTCGCCCAGGCCACGACACCAGGGCTGCGAAGTGCACTGTCAAACAGCGTACGCCAACGCCCTAACGTGGACTCGGGAGGGACATGGACATGGGGGGGGCTTACTGTCGTTTGATGGAAGCGAGCAAGCAGCGCTTTTGCGAATGCCTTTTGCACTTGGGCGTCAGCTTTTGCGCGGGTTTCGAGACTGTCAGGCGGTGATGCACGAAGGCCATCGTCCTCTGCGCCAGGAGAGGGCGCCCTCGCTTGTGGCGGCACCTTCTGCGCCAATAGTGCTGCCAGCTCCACCCCATAGGAGAAAAAACCCGGGGCTATAGGAGAACTGGAAATATTTGTCATTCAAACACCTCAATGTAAGGGCCGTTAGGCGCTGCTCCAGTGAGTGGTTTGAGAATTTACAAAGCGTGCCGCCGGCAGGCCGACGAAATGCGACAGGGCATTACCGCTGCCGTGAGCATCCAGGGGCCGTTAAGCTGAACAAACACGGGTAATTCCGTGCTTGCGTAACTTGCGATAAAGGGTATTTCGGCTGACGCCCAACTGCTCCGCGGCGTGTGTCATATGCCAACACTGCTGCTCCAGCACAGCCAGCATGGCCACGCGCTCGGCCTGCTCCAGCGGCAGGTCCGAAGGTTCATCGACGGTTTGCGGTGGGGGTTGGCGGACGATCGCCGGCAGGTCGGGAAGCCCGACGCGGCCATCCTCGGTCAACGCTGCCAACGTGCGTAAAACAGTGCGCATCTGCCGCACATTGCCCGGCCAGGAAAACGCCAGGAGCTGCTGCCGCGCAGCAACATCGAGCAGCACTTTGTGCGGCGCGGCTTCGTCCTCCAACAGAAAATCCAGCAGCTGGTTTTTATCGCTGCGATCACGTAGCGCGGGCAATGAAACTTCCAGGCCATTGAGACGGTAATACAGGTCTTCACGGAAGGTGCCGTCGGCAACTCGCGCAAGCAAATCCCGATGGGTCGCGCTGACGATGCGTACATCAACCGCCTGCGGCTCGCCGCCAATGGGCACCACCATGCGGTCGTCCAGCACTCTTAATAGACGGGTTTGCAGCGCCAGGGGCATGTCGCCGATTTCGTCGAGGAACAACGTGCCGCCGTCGGCCTGCTGCAACTTGCCTTGCATACCCTCCTTGCGCGCGCCGGTGAAGCTGCCGCCGCGATAGCCGAACAGCTCACTCTCGATCAGGCTTTCCGGGATGGCTGCACAGTTCAGGGCCACAAAAGCTTTTTCGGCGCGCTGGCTGGCGTGGTGTACCGCTTTGGCGAAGGCCTCTTTGCCGGTCCCGGTTTCGCCATTGATCAACAGCGGCACGTCACGTTCGAATACCCTCAAGGCCTTGCGAAAATCATTCTGCAGCGCCGGGTCGCCCAGGCAGATACCCGGCAGGCGGGGCACTTCAGGTTTGGCCAGCGCCGCCGGCTGGCTGCGCGCCTGGCCCCGCAAGGCGGCGAATAAATGCCGACCGTCACGCGTACGCAGCGGCCAAC
>NZ_JBAWDE010000263.1:0-4865 GCF_049590575.1 Pseudomonas sp. | reverse complement strand
GATCAGCAGCATTGACTGTGACTGACACACCGCCTTCGCGAGCAAGCCCGCTCCCACATTGGTTTTGAGTCATTTTTGAACGCTATGGACAGTCCATGAAACGCCTGTACGTTGCCCTGCTGCTGCTAGCCTCCTCGGACCTGCTTGCTGACACCCGCGACGACGCCCTGAAACTCCCCAACGTGGTCATCAGCGCCAACCGCCAGGTCCAGGCGCGCAATGACAGCAGCGCCGCCAACACGGTGTTCACCCGTGACGACATCGACCGCCTGCAACCCACCAGCCTTACCGACCTGCTCAGCCGCGTGCCTGGCGTGCAAATTGCGCCCACGGGTGGCCGTGGCAGCTTGCCGGGTATTTATATTCGCGGCACCAAATCTGCGCAAAGCCTGGTGCTGGTGGATGGCCAGCGCATCGCCAACACTACGTCCGGCGACAGCGGCCTGCAGTACCTCAACGTCGACCAGATTGAACGGGTGGAAGTGCTGCGCGGCTCACGCTCAGTGATTTATGGCAGCGACGCGATTGGCGGGGTGATCCAGGTGTTTACTCGGCGCAACGCCGAGCAGGGCCTGCAACCGCGCTTGAAGCTCGGGTTTGGCAGTAACCAGACCTGGGAGCGCAGCCTAGGCCTCTCGGGCGGCGATGCGCACACACGTTTCAACCTGGGCGCGAGCCTGGACGAAACCGCGGGCATCAACTCGACGCACGCGTCGTTCCCCAGCGATGGCGACCATGATGCCTATCGCAACAGGTCCCTCAGCCTGAACTTCAGCCACGCCTTCAGCGATGAGCTGGAAGCGGGTTTCAACCTGTTGGATAACCGTGGCAAGTCGGAGTACGACAACAGCTTCGGCCGCTACGACGCCACCAGCGGGCAAAGTGTTGGGCAAAAACCCTACACCGACTACACCGTGAGCAGCGCCAGCGGGTATGTCGACGCCACCCTCAATGAGCGTTGGCAGTCGCGCCTGGAGCTCGGTCACAGCGAGAACCGCGATACCAAGCGCGACACCCTGAGTGACGATTTCAGCGTGTTCAACACCTACCGCGATTCGGTCAACTGGCAGAACGACCTGACGCTCAACGACCAGAACAGTCTGATCCTCGGCGGCGACTGGTACGAAGACCGTTTCCATGGTTCCACCACCTTTACCGAAAACACCCGCTGGAACCGCGCCGCCTTTGTGCAGCATCGTTTTCACAGCGAGTGGTTTTCCACGGAACTGGGCCTGCGCCGTGACCAGAACCAGCAATTCGGCGGGCAGAACAGTTGGAGCGGCACGCTGACCTTGCCGGTCAACCCCGACAACGACCTGCTGCTGAGCTACAGCGAAGGCTTCCGTGCACCGACCTTCAACGACCTGTATTACCCGGACACGCAGTACAGCAACCCCGACCTGCAGCCGGAAACGTCCAAGAGCTACGAGTTGCAATGGCGCAGCCAGCTCAGCGACAGCACGCGTCTGGAAGCTTCGCTGTACCGCACGGAGTTGAGCGATGCGATCATCCTCGACCGCACCAGCAAGCCGCAAAATGTGGCGTCGGCGCGCATCGACGGCTTTGAAGCGGCGCTCAAGCAGACGTGGTTCGGCTGGCAGGGCAACCTGGGCGTGGCGGTCATCGACCCGCGCGACCGCGATACCGGGCACACCCTGGCCCGCCGCGCGCGACGCACGCTGAGCCTGGACCTGGATCGGCAATTCGATAGGCTGGGGTTGGGCGCCAGCTGGCAGGCCATCAGCAGCAGCTACGACGACGAAGACAACCGCAATCGCCTGGGTGGGTATGCGCTGCTCGGGCTGCGCAGCAGTTGGGCGGTCAATCGTGAAGTGAGTGTTTCGCTGAAGGTCGACAACCTGCTCGACCGCCAGTACGCCCGCGCCCGCTATAGCTACAACGCTGCCGACTTCTCCAACAACCAGGACTACCGCGAAGAGGGCCGCGCCTGGATGCTGGGGCTGACGTGGACGCCGCAGCTGTAGCGGCGTTGCTCGATACAGTTACTTCACATATCCAGATTTGATGGCGTCGGCACACGTTGTCCACCCGTATGCGCTGAGCGTGTCGACATCGGTAAAGCCGACGTAAAAGTCTTTTTTCTTACCGTTTTTTTCCATCTCATACTCAAAGCATTGGGCGCCGTTGTTACGAATGGGCGTGATCAGCTTGGGTTTCTGGATCGCCAGAAAATCCTGCTTTTTAGCTGTGCGACCTTCGGCGGCCTTGACGGCGATGGGGTGGTCGCCAAAGTTCATCAACGTTGTGTAGCCTTCCACGAGGCTGCAACCGCTCAGCAAAAGGGCAAGAGGAATACCGATGATCAAACGGCGCATGGCCAGCTCCTGTATTGGGACAATCGCCATGCAGCGTGCATCGCGCACAGCAGAGTAACCCTCTGCCCCAGGGGCTACTCGACGGATAAATCTTAATAACAGGTAGGAGAGTACGTCGCGCTCAACCTAGCGCTGCGGCGCAATCACCTGGCACAGTCTCGCCACCGCCTCGACCATCTGGCCGCTGGGCCGCTCCAGGCCTTTGTCGGGCACGACCAGCAAGTGCCCCTGCGCCACGGCGGCGATCTGGGGCCAGGCTTTCCAGGCTTCAAGTTGAGCCCGGTCACCCGCCAGGATCACCTCGGGATTGCGCTGCAACACCGACTCGACGCCGACCTGCGGCGCAGGCAGCTTCAGGTCGTCGAACACATTGCGTGCGCCGCACACGCTTAATGCATCGCTGATGATCTGCCCACCGCCGACGGTGTACAGCGGCGCGTCCCACACCTGGTAAAACACCCGCAACGGCTCGGCACGCTGGTAGCGTTGGCGCAGTTCGACCAAGCGTTGGCGCAACTGCGCAGCCAATGCTCGACCGGCATCGACGCGGCCCAGTTGCTCGGCAATCGCCTGGACTTGAGTAGCGAGTTGTTCAAGGCTATGGGGTTCGGCGACGTATACCGGAATATTCAAACGCTGCAATTGCGCGCGTTGGGCCGGGCCGACGCTGCCGGGCCAGAGCAAGATAAGGTCTGGGTTGAGGCTGAGCAGGCGTTCTATGTCGAGCTGGCCGTAACGCCCGACCGATGCAACCTTGGCCAAGGCCGCTGGCCGCTCACCGCCATCGAGCACGCCTACCAGCATGTCGGCGGCGCCCAGTTCAACCACGATTTCAGACAGCGACGGCGCCAGGCTGACGACACGCTCGGCCGCCAGGGCCTGGGCGCTGAATGCCAGCAACAGCAGCGCCAGCCAGCGACGGCTCATCCCAGTTGACGGGGAATGCGGTAGAGGTAGAACAGCACAGTGGTCGACAGCGCCAGCAAGAACAACGGCACCGCTTCCAGGCCGACAAACACCGCCAGTGCGCCAATCCAGGCCGGTGCGGCCGCCACCAGCAAGGCCGTGCGCCGACGCGCCGCCAGGGTGATCCAGGCAGCCGGTTCCTCAGGGGTGTCGAGGGCTTTGGAGGTGGCGATCAGCGCGTGTTTATAGCCGTTGAAGTAGCGCAGGCTCAGAAACATCGAAGCCACGCCAGCGATAAAGAACGGCATGGCCAGCACCGGCAGCAAGGACTCGGCCTTGCCAAACACCAGGTTGATCACGAACAGCGGCAACAATGCCAGGGCCAGGTACTGCCACCAATTGAAGGACAGTCGTCGCTTTACCTGGCCACGGGTCACGCGCGGTCGACCTCGCCCTGATGCTCGTTGCCCATCATGTGGTCGAGCTTGCTGGCCTTGGTCGCCAGGTAGAGCTTGTTATGCGGGTTGTGACCGGTGTGCAGCGGCACGCGCTCGGCCACGTTGATGCCCATCTCGGTCAAGGCTCTGACCTTGCGCGGGTTGTTGGTCATCAAACGCAGGGATTTCACCCCCAAGTGCTCGAGCATCGGCAGGCAGATCGCGTAGTCACGCTGGTCGGCGGCGAAACCCAGGCGCTCATTGGCCTCGACGGTATCGGCACCGCCATCTTGCAGCTCATAAGCACGGATCTTGTTCAACAGGCCAATGCCACGGCCTTCCTGGCGCAAATACAGCAGCACACCACGCCCTTCACGGGCGATGGCTCGCATGGCGGCCTCCAGTTGCGAACCGCAGTCGCAACGCTGGCTGAACAGCGCATCGCCTGTCAGGCATTCGGAGTGCACGCGCCCCAGTACCGGTGCGCCATCAGCGATATCACCCAGGCTGAGCACAACGTGCTCGCGGCCTGTGGTTTCTTCGAGAAAGCCGCTCATGGTGAATGTGGCAAAAGGGGTAGGCAGCTTGGAAGCAGCGACGAAAACGACGGGCACCGTGTGCTCCTGATCTCAGTTTTTACAAAGGCGGCCATTGTAACAGTACGTTCCTACAGACGCTTAAGCTGAATTATCGCTGATAAAGATCAATCGGTTCGATTGGCCTTCATCCTGGTTCTATGCAAGGTCGGGGCGCTTATTCAGGGTGTATCGCGAAAATGTTGATAGCCGCGCAAGACCGGGGTGATGTCCTGCCCCTTGGCATCAAGCAGCGTCACGCCCAGCCCCGCCTCGACCCGGCCGATGACATGGATCGGCCAGCCGCCGGCCAGCAAGGGCGCAAGCTCCACTGGCGGCAGGGTGAACGCCAGCACGTAGTCGTCGCCGCCGCTCAGGGCCGCCACCCGCGCGGCCTCATCCCCGACAAACGCCAGTAGCGCCGCTGACAGTGGTAACCGCGCGCGTTCGATCAACAGGCTGACAGCCGAGGCCTTGGCGATATGCCCGCAATCAGCCAGCAGCCCATCGGAGATGTCCATGGCGGACGTCGCTTTGCCGCGCAGCGCCAGGCCCAGGGCCAACTGCGGCTGCGGTGACCAGTAATGCGCCAGCAGCGGCCCGGCGATGGC
>NZ_JBAWDE010000262.1:0-10998 GCF_049590575.1 Pseudomonas sp. | reverse complement strand
GCGCCGAGCTGGACGCTGTTCCTGTTCGCCGCCTTGGCCGGCTGCATGCCGAATATGTCGGCCATGGTGCGCGCGCGCTGGACCGAGCTGTACCGCGGCCAGCCCAAGTTGCAAACCGCGTTTGCCCTTGAGTCGGTACTCGATGAAGTGTGTTTTATCATCGGCCCGCCGATTTCCGTGGGGCTCAGCGTGGTGCTGTTTCCGGAGGCCGGCCCATTGGTCGCGGCACTGCTGTTGGCGGTGGGCGTCACCACCTTTGTGCTGCAACGCGAGACGGAGCCGCCTGTGCACGCGCATCAGGAGCACCACGGCGGATGGCTGATCGCTTCGCCTTCAGTCCTGATTCTGATGATCCTGCTGTTGGCCATGGGCGTGATCGTCGGCGTGGTAGATGTGGTCAGCGTGGCCTTCGCCCAGCAGCAGGGCCAGCCGGCGGCGGCGAGTATCGTGCTGTCGGTGTATGCCATCGGTTCGTGCCTGGCGGGGTTGGCGTTCGGCACACTCAAGCTCAAGGCCTCGCTGCCTCGGCAGTTTCTGTTCTGCGGGATAGCCACCGCGCTGACCACCTTGCCACTGCTGCTGGTGACCCACATTCCCGGGCTGGCGGTGGCGATTTTCATCTCCGGCCTGTTCTTCGCCCCCACCCTGATCGTGTCGATGGCGCTGGTGGAGCGGATCGTCCCGCCCAGCCGCCTGACCGAAGGCATGACCTGGCTGATCACCGGCCTGAGCATCGGCGTGGCCATCGGTGCCGCCAGCTCCGGCTGGATGATCGACCACTTTGGCGCGGCCAGCGGTTTTTGGGTGGCGCTGGCAGCTGGGGCGGTGGTGCTGGGGTCGGCGGTATTGGGTTACCGGCGGCTAGGGTAGTCAGCCAATTGCCGGATGCGGGTCTGAACCGTGCTGTTGCAGGAACTCTTTAAGTGCCTGGCGCGTGAGGTCATTGAGCGTGACCTTCTTGCGCGTCGCCGCCAGGGCGGCAGCCAAATGCAGGTCGTGGCCCACGCGAACATTGAACGAGCCTTTGCACGGCTTTTCCGGTGTTTGCCCCAGCGACTGGCAGGTGGTGAGGTAGTCGTCTACCGCTTCACGAAAGGCGGCGTCCAATTCGGCGACGGTTTTGCCTTCGTAGCTCACCAGCGCCTTGATGAACAGAATCTTGCCGAACAGGCAGTTGTCTTCGACGCTGGCTTCAATGGAGCCGATGTAGCCTTTGTGGTTCAGTTGGTTGTTCACTGAATCAGTTCTCCTGATTTCAATTGTTCGATGATCTGGCGCCGAATGTAGTGTTTCAATTCGTTGCCGGGGTGGGGCCTGTGCAGCGTGATCATTGCACCGGGGTCGCCGATGTCGAATTTGACGCGGCTTCCTGCCCCCTCAATCTGTGTGTAGCCAAGCCAGCGCAGCAGCGTGACGAGCTCTGGCCAGGTAAATGCCATTTGCTCGTTGAGCAATTTGGCGAGCAGCTTTTCATTTTTGGACACGGCGTTCCCTGCGTGTAACTAAATGTAGTTGCAAAAAGTGGTGTTCGTCAATGCTAGCTCGGGTTGTCCGCTCTTTCTCAAGAATGATGTAACCCTTGATGACGTCTCGTTCGAGGCCTCCCATCCCTGCGCTAATTTTTCCCCGCCCGGTTCGTTTTATAGGGACGACGTGCCTTTGTGCTTCCTGCCTATTGCTCCGGACTCCAAGAAATGAATGCTGAAGACTCCTTGAAACTTGCTCGCCGGTTTATCGGGTTGCCCCTGGAAAAACGCCAGCTGTTCCTGCAGGCACTGCAGAAAGAAGGGGTGGATTTTTCGCGGTTTCCGATTCCGGCCGGGGTCGAGGTGGAGGACCGCTTTGCGCTGTCCTACGCGCAACAGCGCATGTGGTTTCTCTGGCAATTGGACCCGGCCAGCGGCGCCTACAACCTGCCGGGTGCCGTGCGGCTCAAGGGCGCGTTGAACCTGGGTGCGATGCAGCAGGCGTTTGCCAGCCTGGTCGCGCGCCATGAAACCCTGCGCACGGTGTTCCAGCGCCAGACCGACGAGCGTCTGGTGCAGGTCGCGGTGCAGCCGTCGCTGGCCATCGAACAACTTGACCTGAGCGAGCTGCCCGCCGCCGAGCGCGAGCAGGCCGTCAACCATGCGGCGACCCGCCAGTCGCTGCTGCCGTTCGACCTGGAGCAGGGCCCGCTGCTGCGCGTGCAATTGCTCAAGCTCGAGCCCCAGGAACACGTGCTGCTGCTGACCCTGCACCACATCGTCTCCGACGGCTGGTCGATGAACGTGCTGATCGACGAGTTCATCCGTTTTTACGACGCTCATGAGCGCAACGAAACACCGCAACTGGCGCCGCTGCCGATCCAGTACAGCGACTATGCGCTGTGGCAACGCCGCTGGCTGGAAGCCGGCGAGCAGGCCCGGCAACTGGAATACTGGCAGGCACGCCTGGGCGATGAGCACCCGGTGCTGGAACTGCCCACCGACCACCCACGCCCGGCGATGCCCAGCTACCAGGGCACTCGGCATAACTTCGCAATTGAACCGGCACTGGCCGCGCAACTGCGTGCCTGCGCGCAACAGCACAACGTGACCCTGTTCATGCTGTTGCTCGGCGCGTTCAATGTGCTGCTGCATCGCTATACCGGGCAGGGCGATATCCGCGTCGGCGTGCCCATCGCCAACCGCAACCGCACTGAAGTCGAAGGGCTGATCGGTTTCTTCGTCAACACCCAGGTATTGCGCACCGAACTCAGCGGGCAAACCCGCGTCAGCGAGCTGTTGCAAGCCATCAAGGAGCACGCGCTGGGTGCCCAGGCCCATCAGGAATTGCCGTTCGAGCGCCTGGTGGAAGCCCTCAAGGTCGAGCGCAGCCTGAGCCATACGCCGTTGTTCCAAGTGATGTACAACCACCAGCCGGTGGTGGCCGACATCGCTTCGGTCAGCACCGCTTCCGGCCTGGAACTGGCCCTGGTGGAGTGGCAAGGCCGCACTACCCAGTTCGACCTGACCCTCGACACCTACGAAAAATCCGGCACCCTGCATGCCGCGCTGACTTACGCCAATGACCTGTTCGACGCGCCGACCATCGCGCGCATGGCCGGGCACTGGATCAGCCTGTTGCAGGCCATGGTCGCCGACGGTGAGCAGCGCATCGGTGAACTGCCGATGCTGGCCGCCGACGAGCAGCAGGTGCTGGTGCAGGCCTGGAACCAGACGGCGCACACCTATCCGACCGAGCGCGGTATTCATCACCTGATCGAGGATCAGGTGCAGGCCACGCCCGATGCGCCGGCCCTGGTATTCGGCGCCACCACGCTGACCTATGCCCAACTGGATGCGCGTGCCAACCAGCTGGCGCATGCCCTGCGCGAGCAGGGTGTGGGCCCGGACGCCCTGGTCGGGATCTGCGTCGAGCGTTCCATCGAGATGGTGGTCGGCCTGTTGGCGATTCTCAAGGCCGGTGGCGCCTACGTGCCGCTGGACCCCGAATACCCCCAGGAACGCCTGGCCTACATGATCGAAGATAGCGGCATCCAGCTGCTGCTCAGCCAGCAGCGCCTGCTGCCGTCGCTGCCCGCTGCCGGCATTCGCGTGATCGCCCTGGATCAGCCCGGCGTGGGGCTCGAGGGTTACAGCACCGAATCGCCCGCAGTGAATATTCACGCGCTGAACCTGGCCTACGTGATCTATACCTCCGGCTCCACCGGCAAGCCCAAGGGCGCCGGCAACAGCCATCGGGCGTTGGTCAACCGCCTGTGTTGGATGCAACAGGCCTACGGGCTGGATGCCAGCGATGCGGTCCTGCAGAAAACCCCGTTCAGTTTTGACGTATCGGTGTGGGAGTTCTTCTGGCCGCTGATGACCGGCGCACGCCTGGTGGTCGCCGCGCCAGGCGAACACCGCGAGCCGGCACGCCTGATCGAGACGATCGGCCGCCACGCGATCAGCACCTTGCACTTTGTGCCGTCGATGCTCCAGGCGTTTATCCACGAACCGGGCGTGCAGGCGTGCTCCAGCCTCAGGCGTATTGTGTGCAGCGGCGAAGCCTTGCCGCTGGACGCGCAAATCCAGGTATTCGCCAAGCTGCCGCAGGCCGGTCTGTTCAACCTCTATGGCCCGACCGAAGCCGCCATCGACGTCACCCACTGGACCTGCATCGACGAAGGCGCCGACAGCGTGCCCATTGGCCGCCCCATCGCCAACCTCGGCACCTATGTGCTCGACGCCCAGCTCAATCCGGTGCCGGCCGGGGTGTCTGGCGAGCTGTACCTGGGCGGCAGCGGCCTGGCGCGCAGTTACCATCGGCGCCCGGCCTTGACCGCCGAGCGTTTTGTGCCCAGCCCGTTCGGTGACGGCGTGCGCCTGTACCGCACCGGTGACCGCGTGCGTCAGCGTGCCGACGGCGTGATCGAATACCTGGGCCGCCTCGACCACCAGGTCAAGCTGCGTGGGTTGCGCATCGAGCTGGGCGAAATCGAGACGCGCCTGATGCAGCATCCAGGCGTGCGTGAGGCGGTGGTGCTGGTGCAGGGCGGCAAGCAGCTTGTGGCCTATCTGGTGCTGGAGGGTGAAGCGCCCGCCGACCTCAAGGCCTGGCTGCTCAGCAGCTTGCCGGAATACATGGTGCCCACCCACATGGTGCACCTGGCCAAGTTGCCGGTCACTGCCAATGGCAAGCTCGACCGCAAGGCCCTGCCATTGCCGGATGCCGCTCCGCAGCAGGCGTATAGCGCGCCGGAAAATGCCCTGCAAAAAGCCCTGGCCGCGATCTGGAGTGACGTGCTCGGCGTGGAACAGGTCGGTCTGGACGACAATTTCTTCGAGCTGGGCGGCGACTCGATCATCTCGATCCAGGTGGTCAGCCGCGCGCGCCAGGCGGGGATCCGCCTCAGTCCGCGCGACCTGTTCCAATACCAGAGCGTGCGCAGCCTCGCGTTGGTGGCGAGCTTCGAGCAAGCCGCCGTTGTCGACCAGGGCCCGGCCATGGGTGAGGTCATCCTGACCCCCGTGCAACACAGTTTTTTCGAACAGGCTATCCCGGCGCGTGAGCATTGGAACCAGTCGTTGCTGCTGACCCCGCGCGAGGCGCTGGAGCCTGCCCGGCTGGACGCGGCCTTGACGCAAGTGATCAACCATCACGACGCCTTGCGCCTGCGTTTCACCCCGCAGGCCGCCGGCTGGCTGCAAACCTACGCCGCACCCGTGGCGAGCTGCGACCTGTGGCAGTCCCAGGCCAGCACTGACGCCGAACTGGCCGCGCTCTGCGATGAAGCCCAGCGCAGCCTTGACCTTGCGCAAGGCCCGCTGCTGCGCGCCGCCCTGGTAAACATGGCCGACGGCAGCCAGCGTCTGCTGCTGGTGGTTCATCACCTGGTGGTGGACGGCGTGTCCTGGCGCATCCTGCTCGAAGATCTGCAAGAGGCCTATGGCGCTGGCACCCTGCCGGCCAAGACCAGCGCCTACCAGCAGTGGGCGCAGCAGTTGCAGGCGCACGCACTGACCCTCGACGCGCAACTGCCTTACTGGCAGGCCCAGACCGCTGACGCCGAGCTGCCCTGCGACAACCCCCAGGGCGGCCTGCAAAACCGTCTCGGCAACACGCTCGAAGTCCGCCTCAGTGCCGAGCACACGCGCCAGCTCCTGCAGGAAGCCCCGGCAGCTTATCGCACCCAGGTCAACGACCTGCTGCTGACCGCCCTGGCGCGCGTGATCAGCCGCTGGAGCGGCCAGCCTGGCGCACTTATCCAGCTCGAAGGCCATGGCCGCGAAGACCTGTTCGACGACGTCGACCTGACCCGTACCGTCGGCTGGTTTACCAGCCTGTTCCCGGTGCGCCTGCACGCCGATGGCGAGCTGTCGAGTGCGATCAAATCGGTCAAGGAGCAGCTGCGCGGCGTGCCGGCCAAAGGCATCGGCTACGGCCTGCTGCGCTACCTGGGCACGGCGCAGGCCCGCGCCAGTCTGTCGAACCTGGCTGCACCGCGCATCACCTTCAACTACCTCGGGCAGTTCGACCGCCAGTTCAATCAATCGGCGCTGTTTGTTCCAGCCACCCAGGGCAGCGGCCAGGCCCAGGACCCCGCGGCGCCGCTGGCCAACTGGCTGACGGTGGAAGGGCAGGTGTATGGCGGTGAATTGGCCCTGCGATGGGGCTTCAGCCGCGAGATGTTCGAGGCTTCGACCATTCAAGGCCTGGTGGATGATTACCAGCAGGAACTGCTGGCACTGATCGCGCATTGCATCGACCCGCAGCAGAGTGGCCTGACCCCACACGATGTGAGCCTGGCGCGGTTGACCCAAGCGCAGCTGGACGATCTGGCGCTGCCCGCGCGCGAGGTGCAGGACCTGTACCCGTTGTCGCCCATGCAGCAGGGCATGCTGTTCCATAGCCTGTACCGTCAGGGTGAAGACGACGTCTACGTCAGCCAGCTGCGCGCCGATGTGCAGGGCGTGGACGTGGCGCAGTTCCAGTGTGCCTGGGCGCAGGTAATGGCTCGGCACGACATGCTGCGCACCGGGTTTGTGTGGCAGGACGACCAGGGCCAGGCGCTGCAAGTGGTGTATCGCCAGGTCAGCCTGCCATTCACCGAACATGACTGGCGTGGCCGCGAGGACATCGCGGCAGCATTGGACAGCCTGGCTGCCGAGCACCACCGCCAGGGCTTCGAGCTGGCGCGCCCGCCGTTGCTGCGGGTGGCGCTGGTGCGCAGCGCCGAAGACTGCTGGCACTTGATCTATACCAGCCATCACATCCTGATGGATGGCTGGAGCAACGCCCTGGTGCTCAATGAAGTGCTGCAAGCCTGCAAGGGCAAGGCATTGCCGCCGACGGCTGCGGCGTTTTCCCAGCATATCGCCTGGCTGCAACAGCAGGACCCGGCGGTGGGTGAGGCGTTCTGGCGCCAGCGCCTGACGCAATTGGACGAGCCTACGCACCTGGCGCGCAGCGTGGCCAAAACTGCCGCAAAAGGTGACGGCGAGTACGGTGGAATCCTCTGTGAGCTGGATGAAGCCCAGAGCCGTCGCCTGGGTGCGTTTGCCCGCGCTCATCAAGTGACCCTCAACAGTGTTGTACAAGCGGCGTGGCTGTTGCTGCTGCAACGCTACACCGGCCAGGCCAGCGTTGCCTGCGGCGTCACCGTGTCCGGGCGCCCCGCGCAGTTGGCGCATGTCGAGCAGCAAGTCGGCCTGTTTATCAACACCTTGCCATTGATCGCCGCGGCCAGCCCTGCGCAAAGCGTCGGCGACTGGGTACGCAGCGTCCAGGCGCTGAACGTGGCAATGCGCGAGCACGAGCATACGCCGCTGTTCGATATCCAGCGCTGGGCGGGCTCGGCCGGCGAAGCGCTGTTCGATACCCTGGTGGTGTTCGAAAACTTCCCGGTCGCCAAAAGCCTGGAGCAGTCCGACAAGGACGGCCTGCAGTTCAGCGGCGTCAGCCATCAGGAACGC
Organism: Pseudomonas sp.; assembly: GCF_049590575.1. Classification (GTDB taxonomy): domain Bacteria; phylum Pseudomonadota; class Gammaproteobacteria; order Pseudomonadales; family Pseudomonadaceae; genus Aquipseudomonas. The sequence goes on along the minus strand of NZ_JBAWDE010000262.1, from coordinate 3,559 downwards.
ACCAACTACCCGCTGACCCTCACCGTGCACGGCGGTCAACGCGTGAGCCTGCACCTGGAATACCTGTGCGCGGATTTTGCCGGCGACGCGGTGCAACACATCGCCACCTACCTCTTAGGGTTGCTGCAGCAATTTGTCGATGCGCCGGAGCGAGCCTTGGGCGCCGTACCTTTGCTGCCCGCCGATGAGCGCCGGCGCGCACTGCAAGACTGGAACCCGCGCGATGTTGCACAACCTGCCCAGGCCAGCGTGTTGCAGCGCTTTGAGCAGCAAGCGGCGTTGCACCCGCAGAACATCGCCTTGATCCTTGATAAGCGGCGCCTGAGCTACGCCGAGCTGAACCTGCGCGCCAACCGCCTGGCCCATCGCCTGGTCGAGCAGGGCGTCTGTGCCGACACCTTGGTGGGCGTGGCCGTGGATCGCTCCCTGGAGATGGTCGTGGCGCTGCTGGCGGTGCTCAAGGCCGGTGGGGCGTATGTGCCGCTGGACCCGAAATACCCGGCCGAGCGCCTGCAATGCATGATTGAGGACAGCGGCCTGCAGGTGTTGCTGACCCAGCAGCCGTTGGTGCGGCAACTGCCGATCACCGACGATTTGAGCTTGATCTGCCTGCAGGACACGCCCGAGTGGCTTGCCGATTACAGTGGGGAAAACCCGTCGCCACGGGCGCTGCCTGCCAACCTGGCCTACGTGATGTTCACCTCCGGCTCCACCGGGCGGCCGAAAGGCGTGGGCATTGACCAGGCGTCGCTGGCGCGGCACGTAGAGGTGTTCATCGCGTTGTTCGCGTTGCAACCGCATGACCGTGTGCTGCAATTCGGTACGTTCAACTTCGACGGTTTCGTCGAACAGCTATACCCGGCCCTGTGCTGCGGTGCAGCGGTGGTGGTGCGCGGTGGCGACCTGTGGGACAGCGATACGTTTTACCGGCAATTGCTTGAGCAAGATATTTCCGTGGTCGACCTGACCACCGCCTACTGGCTGCTGCTGGTGCGCGACTTCGCCGTCCACGGCCCGCGCGACTACGGCCGCCTGCGCCAACTGCACATCGGTGGCGAAGCCATGCCACCCGAAGGCCTCAACGCCTGGCGTGAAGCCGGCTTGCAGTCTGTGCGCCTGCTCAACACCTACGGGCCGACCGAAGCCACGGTCACCGCCACCGCCCTGGACTGCGCCGCGTACGTCGATGGCCGCGAAGCCTTGCCGTCGATGATGCCGATTGGCCGAGTGCTGGACGGCCGCGCCATTTACCTGCTGGACGCCAACCTCAACCCGGTGCCGGTGGGTGTTGCAGGCGAGCTGGTGATCGGTGGGCCATTGCTGGCGCGAGGTTACTTCAACCGTCCTGAGCTCACGGCGCATCGTTTCATCCCCGATCCGTTCTGCACCGGCGGCGCGGGTCGGCTGTACCGCACCGGTGACCTGGCGCGCTATCGCGCCGATGGCATGATCGAGTACGTGGGGCGCATCGACCACCAGGTCAAAGTGCGCGGTTTCCGTATTGAACTGAGTGAAATCGAGGCGCGCCTGCTGGCCCAGGCCAGTGTGCGCGAAGCGCTGGTCATCGCCGCCGATAACCAGTTGGTAGGCTACGTCGTGGCCAGCCAAGCGCTGTCCGAAACCGAGCACGCCGCGTTGCGCACGCAGCTCAAGGCCACATTGCGCGCCGAACTGCCGGACTACATGGTCCCGGGGCACATCGTGCTGCTGGACCACTTGCCGCTGAGCCCCAACGGCAAGATCGACCGTGGCGCACTGCCCAAACCCGACACCGGCCAATCGTTGGTCGATTGGGTTGCTCCGGTCACCGCGATGGAACAACAGGTCGCGGCCATTTGGGCTCAGGTGCTGGGCGCCGAGCGGGTCGGGCTCAACGATCACTTCTTCGAAATGGGCGGGCATTCGTTGCTCGCCACGCAGATGGTGTCTCGCGTACGCCATGGCCTTGGGGTTGAAGTGACCCTGAAGGTGTTATTCGAACACCCGTTGCTGGCTGATTTTGTGCGCGCTCTGGGCACTGAGCGGGATTCGACGCCAGCCCTCGTGCGCGCCGAGCGTGACCAGACGCTCCTGTTGTCCTACGCGCAGGAGCGCCAGTGGTTCCTCTGGCAGCTTGACCCGCACAGCGCGGCCTACCATGTGCCCAGTGCATTGCGCCTCAAGGGCTCGCTGGACCAGCCTGCCTTGCAACGCGCGTTCGACACGCTGGTGGCGCGCCACGACAGCCTGCGGGTTTCTCTGCAACAGGAGGGCGAGCGCACTGTGCAGGTCATCGACCCGCACGCGCGAATCGAGCTGGCTTCGCTGCACACCGACGAGGAGGGCTTGAAAGCCCTGATTGAAACACTGATCACCCAGCCGTTTGATTTGCGTAAAGGGCCGCTGATGCGCGTCAGCCTGTTGCGCCTGGCCGAGGATGAGCACGTGCTGGTGCTGGTGCAGCATCACATCATCTCCGATGGCTGGTCGATGCAGGTGATGGTCGACGAGCTGGTCCAGCTCTACACCGCCTGCAGCCAGGGCCAGCCGCTGCAATTGCCGGACCTGCCGATCCAGTACGTCGACTATGCCCTTTGGCAGCGCAGTTGGATGGAAGCGGGGGAGAAGGCGCGGCAGCTCGATTACTGGCGAGCGCAGCTTGGCGGTGAGCAACCGGTGCTCGAATTGCCGTTCGATCACCAGCGTCCGGCGCTGCCGACCCATCGCGGTGCGCGCCTGAGCGTGCCGCTGGCGGCGCCTTTGCTGGAGGAACTCAAGACGCTTGCCCAGCGTGAAGGCGTGACCTTGTTCATGTTATTACTGGCGTCTTATCAGGTATTACTGCATCGCTACAGCGGCCACCAGGATATTCGCGTCGGCGTGCCGATTGCCAATCGCAATCGGATCGAGACCGAGCGTCTGATCGGGTTTTTCGTCAACACCCAGGTGCTCAAGGCGGAAATCGACGGGCACACCACCGTGCGCGCGTTACTGGCGCAGGTTAAACAGCGTGCGCTGGAGGCCCAGGCGCATCAGGACCTGCCGTTCGAACAACTGGTCGAGGCTTTGCAGCCCGAGCGCAGTTTGAGCCTGAGCCCGTTGTTCCAGGTTGCGTTCAACCACCACGTCAGCCTGGCGGGTGGGCATTTACGCCGCCTTGGGCACTTGCAAATCAGCCCGGTCAGTTGGGATGAAGCCGTTGCGCAATTCGACCTGACCCTCGATATCGAGGAGTCCAAGGACCAATTGCACGCGTCGCTCAGTTATGCCACCGACCTGTTTGACGCCGCCACCATCGAGCGCATGGCTCGCCATTGGCAGAATGTGCTGCAGGCGATGGTTGCCGATCAGCTGCAGCCCATCAGTCAACTGAAACTGCTGGACGAGGACGAGCAGCAACACATTCTCCAGCGTTGGAATCAGGCCGATGCCGGCTTCTGCGCCGAGCGCTTCGTGCATGAATTGGTCGCCGACCGTGCGCGGGAAAATCCGCAGGCGGTGGCGGTAAAATTCGATGCGCAAACCCTGACCTACGGCGAGCTGGACCGCCAGGCCAACCGCCTCGCGCATGCCTTGATCG
>NZ_JBAWDE010000261.1:0-15856 GCF_049590575.1 Pseudomonas sp. | reverse complement strand
TGGTTGCTCAGGGCGCCCGGCACGCCTTGCGGGCCATTGCTGGCGGTGCGTTGTTCGCTGGTCGACTGCTCGCTGCGCAGCGCCGGCTGGTCCGGGTTGAACTGCTCGGAGGTCGACTCGACGGCGCTGAAGTCGACGTCGGCGGACACTTCCGCCTTGTAGCGGTCATTGCCCAACACCGGTTGCAGGATGTTGTGCACACGCTGGGTCAGCATGCTCTCCATGCGGCGGCTGTAGTCGAACTGCTTGCCGGCCTGGGTCAGCGCGGAGTTTTCCGCCATGTCGGACAGCAGGTTGCCCTTCTGGTCGACCACGGTGATCTGCGACTTGCTCAATTCGGGAACGCTGGTGGCCACCAGGTTGATGATTGCCAATACCTGGCCAGGCTCCAGGGAGCGGCCGGAGAAAAGTTCGACCAGTACCGAAGCGCTTGGCTTGCGCTCATCGCGCACAAACACCGAGCTTTTCGGAATGGCCAGGTGCACGCGGGCACCCTTGACGTTGTTCAGGCTGGAGATGGTGCGGGCCAGCTCGCCTTCCAGGCCACGACGGTAGCGGGTGGCTTCCATGAACTGGCTGGTACCCAGGCCCTGGTCCTTGTCGAGGATTTCAAAACCGATATTGCTGTCGGACGGGGTGACACCGGCCGCAGCCAGTTTCATACGCGCACGGGCCACATCGTCGGCCTTGACCAGCAAGGCGCCGGAGTTGGGCTCCACGGTGTACGCGATGTCGGCGGCGGCCAGGGTTTCCATGATCTGCTTGGAATCCATCCCGGCCAGGCTGCCATACAGCGGGCGGTAATCCGGTTGCTGCGACCACAGCACCACGGCAAAACCAATCGCCACGCTCGCCGCCAGGCCGACCATCAGGCCCACCTGACGCAGCATGGTCATTTCCGAGAGGTTTTCCAGGAACGACAGGCCAAACAGCGGCGGCTTGCCGTCTGCCTTGGCGGGTACGTTATCCACGACTGCTTCTGCCATGACTTAAATCTCGTCCTTAAACCGGCATCTGCATGATGTCTTGATAGGCTTGAACCAACTTGTTACGCACTTGGGTCAGGGCCTGAAACGACACGCTGGCTTTTTGCGAGGCGACCATCACGTCGGTGAGGTCCACGCCGCTTTTGCCGATTTCGAACGCGGTGGCCAACTGACTGGAGGCTTGCTGGGTATCACTGACTTTATTGATGGCCGAACCCAGCATGTCGGCGAAACTGCTTTGGCCCAATTGCGGCGCTTGCGCGACGGATTTCGGTTGGGCCATGGCATCCATTTGCATGGAGCGCATATCCAACATCAACCGATTGAACTCAATACCCTGGCTCATGACCTTCTCTCTCCGACAACCCGCAAATTTTTGACACTACGCAGCGATTACTAGGGGAGGTAGCAACAAGGGTGCCAGCTCTGTAGCAACTCGTAAGAAAAGGCGACAAACCTTGTCGAACTTGTTACCGGTCAGGTGGCGAAGAGATACGCTTCCACGTCCATTCCGGCGTCACGCATCTGCGCCAGTTTATAGCGCAGGGTGCGCGGGCTGATGCCCAGGCGTTCGGCGGCTTCTTTGCGGCGGCCGCGCTCGGCGCGCAGGGTGTCGATGATCATCTGGAATTCACGGCGACGCAGGTCGTCACCCAGGGCGCCGGCGGGTTCGGCTTCAGCCACCACGGGCGCGGGCGCCAACGTCGGCAAGGGCGCCGCACCACTGCCCATCGACAGGCAGAAATCCTGCGGCTGGATCAGCCCGCCCTGCTGCAAAATCAGCGCGCGCTGGATGGCGTTATCCAGTTCCCGCACATTACCCGGCCATGGGTAAGCGATCAGGCACGCCTGGGCCTCGGCCGACAGCCGCGCCTGGGCGTGCTTCATTTTTTTGACGTGGTTGTTCAGCAGGCGCTCGGCCAGCGGGATGATATCCGCCGGGCGCTCGCGCAGCGGGCGCCAGGCCAGGGGGAACACCGAAAGCCGGTAGAACAGATCCTCACGGAAGCGCCCCGCCGCCACTTCGCCGGCAAGGTCGCGGTTGGTGGTGGCGACCACGCGGATATCCAACTGGATCGGCTTGCGCGCGCCAACGCGCTCGACTTCGCGCTCCTGCAACACCCGCAGCAATTTGGCTTGCAGGCCCAAGGGCATTTCCGAGATTTCATCGAGCAAAATGGTGCCGCCGTCCGCCTGCTCGAACTTGCCCGCCTGGGCCGCGATGGCACCGGTGAAGGAGCCTTTTTCGTGGCCGAACAGCGTGGCTTCGAGCATGTTGTCGGGGATCGCCGCGCAATTGATCGCGATAAACGGTTGTTTGGCGCGGGTCGATTGCTGGTGGATATAGCGCGCCAGCACTTCTTTACCGGTGCCGGACTCGCCGGAAATCAGCACGGTGGAATCACTGCGCGCCACGCGGGCCGCCAGCTCCAGCAGCTGTGCACTGGCCGGCTCGAAGGCAATCGGGCCTTCGCCCTCGGTCGCCGAGATCACACCAAGCGCATGCCGCGCCACCAGTTCGATCAGCGCTTTGGGCTCGAAGGGTTTGACCAGGTAATCCGCCGCGCCCTGGCGCATCGCGTCCACCGCACGCTCCACCGCGCCATGCGCGGTCATCAGCAGCACCGGCAACTGCGGCTGACGCGCACGCAGCAGGCCGAGCAACTGGTGGCCGTCCATGCCGGGCATGTTCACGTCACTGACCACCAGGCTGAAGGCTTCCTGCTCGACGGCCTCCAAGGCTTCCTCGGCAGAACCGACCGCCCGGTAGTCATGGCCCGCCAACAGCAGCGTGTCAGCCAATGCTTCACGCAGGGCGCGATCGTCTTCCACCAACAGAACCTTGATAGCCATTACTTTTTTACTCCGCGCTTGCCGCGCATGAAAACAGCGGCAAGGTCATCAATGCACAGGTGCCACGCCCCAACCGGGAATGCAGCTGCAATTCTCCCTGATGCGCACGTGCCACTGCCTTGACCACGGTCAGGCCGAGGCCGGTACCGTTGGTCTTGGTGGTGAAAAAAGGTTCGCCCAGGCGCTGCAACACGGCGGGTTCGATCCCGCTGCCGCTGTCGCTGATGCACAGCCGCAGGGTTTGCGCGCGGTTGTACAGGTGCACTTTGAGCCGCGCGCCCGGGCCACTGGCCTGGGTGGCGTTTTCGATCAGGTTGAGCAGCGAGCCGACCAGGGTGTCGCGGTTGCACAGCAGCTCACCGAGGTGGCTGTCGCACTGCCAGCGCACGTGCACGTCCTGGATGTGCGTGGCGGCCGCAGCTTGCAGAGCGTTCATCAGCTCGGCGGGAGTGATGCGGTCGGTCAGCGGCAATTCGCCGCGGGCAAACACCAGCATGTCGCGCACCTGGTGCTCCAATTCATGCAGACGCTCCTTGAGGCGCCCGGCAAATCGCTGGTGGGTGGCGGCCGGCAATTGCTCATCAGTCAAATGACTGGCGTAGATCAACGCCGCCGACAACGGCGTGCGGATCTGATGCGCCAGCGAAGCGACCATCCGCCCCAGCGACGACAAACGCTCATGCCGCGCCAGTTGGTCCTGCAGGTGACGGGTTTCAGTCAGGTCGTTGAGCAGCACCAGTTGGCCCGGCTCCGCGTCCAGGGAACGGGTGGCGATGGACAAGCGGCGCCCGTCTTTCAGAGAAATTTCGTGGCCGTCGTCTTCACGCGGTGCAAAGCAGCGGGTGATCACGTGGCGCCACAGCTCACCTTCCAGCGGCAGGCCGAGCATGTCGCAGGCCGCCGGGTTGGCTTCGCGCACGCGGCCCTGGTCGTCGATCACAATGACGCCACCGGGCAACAGCGACAGCAGGTTTTGCAGACGGTTGGCCAGGCGCTCTTTCTCGGCCAGCTCTTCCATGCGCTGGGCGCTGACCACCGCCAACTCGCCTTTGAGCTCGGACACCCGGGCTTCAAGCAGGCTGTAGGAATCGGTCAATTGGCTCGACATCTGGTTGAACAGCGAAAAGGCCGTTTCGAGGCCCTCGCGGCTTTGCTGCTCTACAGAGGGAACCAGCCCTGGAATGGCCGGGCTGGCAGATTGTTGGGCGGCGTGGGGCATCATGCTCTCTCGCTTGGCTGACCGTCAGTTAAACGGAACGTTGCGAGGGCTGTAGCAATAGTTGTGCCGAAAAAAAACCGCTGAAATTTCAGCGGTTTGGAAAACGGGCGTCAATCATCCGCCTGTTCATCACCTTCTTTGCGGCTCATACCGTACTTTCGCATCTTCTCCACCAGGGTGGTTCGGCGGATGCGCAGGCGCTCGGCGGCACGTGCGACGATGCCGTTGGCGTCGTCCAGAGCCTGCTGAATAAGGCCTTGCTCGAGGTTGCCGAGGTAGTCCTTCAGGTCCAGGCCTTCAGGCGGCAGCATGGCGGTGGAACCGAAGTCCGGAGCGTGGCCGTTGATGGCCACCCGTTCTTCCATGTCACTGCGCAGGCTGTCGACCAGTTGCTCGTCTTCATCGTCGACGTAGCGGAATTTCTTCGGCAGCTCAACCACGCCGATCACGCCGTAGGGGTGCATGATCGCCATGCGCTCCACCAGGTTGGCCAGCTCGCGGACGTTGCCCGGCCAGCCGTGGCGGCACAGCGACATGATCGCGGCGGAGTTGAAGCGTATCGAGCCGCGCTTTTCGTGTTCCATGCGCGAGATCAGTTCGTTCATCAGCAACGGGATGTCTTCCACGCGCTCACGCAGCGGGGCCATCTCGATCGGGAAGACGTTGAGGCGGTAGTACAGGTCTTCGCGGAAGCTGCCGACCTCGATCATGCTTTCGAGGTTCTTGTGGGTGGCGGCGATGATGCGCACGTCGACGCTCTGGGTCTTGTTGCTGCCCACGCGCTCGAAGGTGCGCTCCTGCAGCACACGCAGCAGCTTGACCTGCATCGGCAGCGGCATGTCGCCGATTTCGTCGAGGAACAGGGTGCCGCCGTTGGCCAGCTCGAAACGCCCGGCACGGCTGGTGATCGCCCCGGTAAAGGCGCCCTTCTCGTGGCCGAACAATTCGCTTTCCAGCAGCTCGGCCGGAATCGCCCCGCAGTTGACTGGCACAAAAGGCCCGTCGCGGCGCTTGGAGTGATAGTGCAGGTTGCGCGCCACCACTTCCTTGCCGGTGCCGGACTCGCCGAGGATCAGCACGCTGGCGTCGGTATCGGCAACTTGCTGCATCATCTGGCGCACGTGCTGAATCGCCCGGCTGGTGCCGACGAGGCTGCGGAACAGGTTGGGTTCGCGGTGGCGACCGCGCTCGCGGGCCTGGTCGTACATCTCGCGATAGACCTGGGCGCGGTGCAGGGAATCGAGCAATTTGCTGTAGCTGGGGGGCATTTCCAGGGTGGAAAGCACGCGGCGGCGCTGGTCTTCCGGCAGGTCGACAGAAGAAATATCGCCCATCAGCAACACCGGAAGGAACTCATCCCAGGTAGACAGTGTCTTTAACAAGCCCAAAACAGCGCCAGGAGCGTTTACCGTCCCGATCAGCACACAAATGACTTCACGGCTCGATGACAAGGAGCTGACCGCCTGCTGCCAGTCATGGCTGCCGCAGGGCAAATTTTCTTCGCCGAGAAAATTCAAAATCACCGCTAAATCGCGGCGGCGGACGCTATCGTCATCAATCAGCAGAATTTTGGTTTCACGCCACATGCAATAGCAACTTCCCTAGTAAAACGCTCTGCCCCAAGAGTGAGGGCAATCGAGACGCCCGTAAGACTTCTTACCTTACTAGACGTCTGAAATCTGAAAACAGCACTAGTTAAGTCAAAAAAGCTGGCACGGTCAAATTTATGACGCGCCGGTCGGATTAACTGCGCCTGTTCAGCCGAACAGATGGTAAACCTTTGACGCGTTTTTCGCTTGGTTGATCTGCGACATCTCTTCGAAAATCGCCTGGCGTTCACCTGTCGTCACTTCAAGCAGTTGCTGGTACACCGCCAGCAGGCTCTCGAGCTTCTCACGCAACGCATCCTCGTCCACCGGCGCCTCACTGAGCACCTGCTCGATCACGTCGCGACAGCCCATATCGAGCTCGCCGATGGCGTCCCAATTACGGTCCGCCAGCGCGCCCATCAGCGCCTCACGGGTTTCATCAATGCGTTGCAGTGCTTGGCTCATGACGTGTTCCTCAAGGCCTCAGGCCTTATTCTGCTACAGCCTGTGGCGCCGCAATGGCATCCCAGCCTTCTTTCACGGTAATCAGCAACCGGGCGACTTCATCGATCATGTCGGCGTCGTTATGCAGGTTGGCTTCCATCAGACGGTTGGTCATATATGCATACAAACTTTCCAACTGCTGGACGTAAGCCGGGTTGTCACTTTTCTGCGCATCCAGGCCGTCACGCAGGCCGATGACGATGTCGATGGCCTTGCCGAGCATCAGGCCCTTGGCCGCGATGTCGCCGCGCGCGAGGGCGCCTTTGGCTTGGGCCATACGGTCCAGGCCGCCTTCCATCAACATCTGTACCAAGCGATGCGGGCTGGCTTCGGAGATCTGAGCATGGGAATTGACCTTCTGGTATTGGCGAAGGGCTCTCATGGGATTCATGTTTCTACCTCGTGACAGGCGACAGCGAAAAGGATTCTAGTAACCAATATGTCGACGGGTTCGCAAAAAGCTTTAGCGCCAGTCGTCCTGCGATAAAAAAAAGGCCAGGCAGTTTGCCTGGCCTTTTTCACTAGCTGGGATCAAGTATTGGTCTTGACGTTGTTCAATGCATTGAGCGTGGTCATGACACTGGTGCTTTGCTGGCGCAGTTGGGCGACCAGGGTGTCCATGGCGTTGTATTTGGCCGACAGGCTGCTGGTGAGCAGGGTCATGCGCTCGTCGAGCGACGCTTGATCCTTGGTCAGGTCCTTCAGCGTGTCAGACAAGGACGTAGAACGCGTGGCCAGGATGCCGGTGCTCGCCTTGGCGTAATCATCCGTGGCGCTTTTCATACGCGCCAGCATGCCATCCTTGCCGGAGAACATGCTGCTGATGTCGGCGGCGTTGGTTTTGACGGCCGCATCCCACTTTTTATCGTCCAGGCTCAGCAAGCCGGTGGTCGAGCTGGTGGTCACGCCAAATTGGGCCAGGGACTTCAGCGTACCGGTGCCCGACAGCGCGTTGAACTCGTTGCGGATCGCGTTCTGCAGCGAACGCATGGTCGAGTCGCCCGTCAACGCCGCGGCCGTGGTGCTGCCGTCGAGGTTGGTGGTGATCTTGGTTTCGGCGTTCATCGCGGTGATCAGGGCGTTGTAGGTGTCGACAAAGCCTTTGACCCCGGACTTGAGGGCTGCGTTGTTGGTGCTGACCGTAATCAGCGTGGCGTTCCTTGCGGCATCTACACCACCCGTATCGCCCGCCGTCGTCAGTGCAGAAACCGACACCAGCTTGATGTTCACGCCACTGAGGGCGCCTTCAATGCTGTTGGTCTTGGAAACGGATTTGACGCCATCGATGCTGTACAGCGCATCCAACGGCTTATCAACCACCGTCGCGCCGGTGTCCAACCCGGAATTACCCGACAGCGTCAGGTCCGAGCCCGTACCCATATTGGTCGAGGTCAGGATCAGCCGCGAGCCATTGGAGTCGGTCTGGATGTTGGCGCTCAAACCGGATGTGCCGAACTGGGTGTTGATCGAGTCACGCACCTGTTGCAGGGTCGCACCGGCCGGCACGCTCAGGTCGTAGTCCTTGCCTGACTGGGTAATGGTCAGGGTCGTCGGCTTGTCGGTGGCGTTCACAACAGTGGTAGCACCACCTTTGTAGTTCGCACTCGACAACTTGGACGCCTGCGCCAGCTGGCTCACGATCAAACGGAAGCTACCGTTGGAGGCGGTGTTGCTGGCCGTCATGGTGGCGACCTTTTCGTCCGAAGAAGAGCCGGTCAAGCCCGTGAAGCTGTTGCCGGTGGACATGGTGTCCAGCGCGCCACGGAACGCATCCAGCGCCGCCTGAATCTTGCCGATCGAAGACAGCGTGGTGGTCGCTTTCGCGGACGCGGTATTGATCTGCGTCTGCTTGGGCACCTTCTCGGCGTTGACCAAGGATGTCACGATCGCTTGCGTATCGATGTTCGAACCGATACCACTTACCGTTGAACCCGCCATCATCTATCTCCTGTTCGGTGGCTGCCGTTTTCTTGACTTGTTACAGCTCAAGCCACGACAGCAACAAGTTTCATGCCAGCTTACGCCTTGTCGTCAAACAACAAGTTGCTCGTGCTGGAAAGGCTCTGTGCCAGTTTCAACGCCGTTTCCGACGGAATCTGGCGAATCACTTCACCGTTGTCGGTGTTGATGACCTTGACCACCACGCGATGGGTGGAGTCATCAATGGAAAAGTCCAGGCTGCGCTGGGTAGCCTGGACGAAATCTCGAATATCGGTAACCGCTTTTTCCAGGTCCGCGCGCTCCGGCTGTTTGCCGATGGCCGGGGTTTCCTGGACTTGGGTGATGCTTCTGTCGACTGCAACCTGAGCAGGTGCGCTTTGGGGGGCAACCGGCGGATAAGACTGGTTCAGCTTTACACTCATGTCCATGTCCAATCTCCTCTAAACCGAAAAAACGGAAGGGCACGTAGACGCGCCCTTCCGTTAGTTACCAAGCGCTGGAATTACTGAAGCAGCTTCAGTACAGCGGATGGCAGCTGGTTAGCCTGCGACAGGATCGCGGTGGAAGCCGATTGCAGGGTTTGTTGCTTGGTCAGCTCGGCGGTTTCGGAAGCGAAGTCGACGTCCTGAACGGTGGAACGTGCAGCGGTGGAGTTCTTCTGAATGTTCTGCAGGTTGTCTGCAGTGGTAGTCAGACGGTTCTGGGTAGCACCCAGGCCCGAACGCACGCCGTCGATGGTGCCGATGGCTTTGTCGATGACTGCCAGGGCGTTTTGGGCCTTGGTAGCGTCGGTCACGTCGGTTTGAGCAACGGTGGTTTTGGTCGAAGCAGCTTCGGTGGCAGCACCGGCAGCGAACAGACCAGCAACACCAGCACCGCTCAGGGAGTAGCCTTTGGCGGAGTCCAGCGACACTTGACCGGTAACGATCAGGGCGTCAGCCAGAGCAACTGGAGCACCGTAAGCGCCTGCGCCGTCTTTAGCAGCAACAGTCACCGAACCAGGAGCAGTCGAACCGCTGACCACGATGTTTTCACCGGTGTCGGACTTGACTTCCAGAGTCTTTTTGCTTTCGTCGTAGCTGACGCTGATACCCAATTTAGCGGCGTTGGATTTCAGTTGGTCGGCCAGGCCGGCTTGGCTGGTCACGCCTTTGAAGTCTACGGATGCGCTGCCTACGGTCAGGGTGAACGACGCTGGGGTAGTAGTAGCAGCAGCTTCGTCTACAGCGAACTTGGCTTCGGTGCTGGCAGTTGCAGTCAGGCCACCGATGATGCCGTTCAGGTTGCTGGCGATGGTTTTAGCCGAGTCGCCGGTGCTTGCGGTGTAAGTACCGGTCTGACCGTTACCGGTTACGTTGATCGCGCCGGCGGCAGTGCCGGTGCCTGGGGCGATGGCAACGCTTTTCAGCTGCTGGGAGCCGATGTTGTTGGCCGAAACGTTTTCCAGGCTCAGGTTGATGGTTTCGTTAGCGTTGGCGCCAACCTGGATGGCTTTGGTACCGTACGAACCGTCCAGCAGCTTCTGGCCACCGAAGGTAGTGGTGGTGGAGATACGGGTCAGTTCCGAAGTCAGAGCCTGGTATTCGTCGTTGTTCGACTTACGGTCGTCAGCGCTGAGGGAGCCAGTAGCGGAGGACAGAGCCAGGGTACGCATTTTTTGCAGGATGTCGGTCGAAGCCTGCATCGCGCCTTCAGCGGTCTGAGCGATGGAGATACCGTCGTTCACGTTTTTTACTGCTTGGCCCAGGCCGTTGATTTGGCTGGTCAGGCGGTTAGCGATCTGCAGGCCGGCAGCGTCGTCTTTAGCGCTGTTGATACGCAGGCCGGAAGACAGGCGCTGCATGGAAGTGGCCAGGGCGCCGCCAGCTTTGTTCAGGTTGCCCTGAGTAGTGATCGAAGCAATGTTGGTGTTTACTGTTAAAGCCATGACGAAATCCTCGTTGGATGGATACTGCGGCTTCCGGCCCTGGCAACCGCCGGGTGTGGCCTGAGAACCTACGTAATAGTTATCGTCGTGGTAGCCGGTTGCTTGAGGATTTTTTTGATTTTTTTTGCTGGCGCCGTGCCACCCCTTGTAATTCAAGGGTTTAGGCAGGCACAAAACCCAGCAAACATTGGTTTTTCTGACGCCAAATAAAAAACGCCGATGATCTTTCGATCATCGGCGTTTTTTATATGGCCTATAAAAGCGTCACGGACGATAAAGAATCGCCGAGCCCCACGACAGGCCCACGCCAAAACCACTGATCGCCACACGCTTCCAGGTGGCGTCCATCACGTGCTTTTCGAGCAGCAACGGAATGCTCGACGACACGGTGTTGCCGGTCTCGACCATGTCCTTGATGAACTTGTCCACCGGCGCATCTTCAAAGCGACGCGCCACGGCGTCGACAATTGCCGCACTGCCCTGGTGAATGCAGAAGGCGTCGATGTCATCGGCCTTGAGGTCCGACTCGTTGAGCAGCTCGTGCAAATGCGCCGGCACTTTGAGCAGCGCAAAGTTGAAGACCTGGCGGCCGTTCATGAAAAACACGCCATCGCTGACCTTCAGGTGCGGTGCGCCGGAACCGTCGGTACCGAACTTGGACTTGCCCAGCAGCCACGGCGCGTCTTCGCCCATCCAGGTCGCGGTGGCGGCGTCGCCGAATAGCATGGTGGTGTTGCGGTCTTCCGGGTCGACGATCTTCGAATACGGGTCGGCGGTGATCAGCAGGCCGTTTTTCAGGCCGGCGGCTTCCATGAAGCCCTTCATCGCGTAAATGCCGTAGACGTAGCCGGAGCAGCCCAGGGAGATATCAAACGCGGCCACGTGGGTCGGCAGGCCCAGCTTGTCCTGAACGATAGCAGCGGTGTGGGGCAAGCCCTCTTCGTCACCGTTCTGGGTGACAACGATCAGCGCGTCGATGGATTCGCGCTTCAACTGCGGGTTGTTGGCAAACAAAGCGTTGACCGCCTCGACACACAGGTCGGAAGTTTCCTGCGCGGCTTCCTTGCGCGGCAGGAAGGCCGAACCGATCTTGCCAATGATGAACTCTTCATCCTTGGCGAATTTGGCACCCTGGGCGTAGTTATCGATCCCGTCTGCCGGCACGTAACTGGCGATGCTTTTTATGCCAATCATTGTGGCTTCCCAATACTAAATAGCTGGAGAACACCCCAGGGCCTGCGCCCGGAGTGCTGACAATAAAGGGGATAACCCCGTAAAAATCTCGCTGAAAGCCGCCCTGCACGGACCCTGTGACGACTTATCCTTTTCACACGATACAGTGAAGATGCGCTTTATGACTCACAGGTCACTCAATTGTGTGTGCTTTATGCAAAACCTTCAAACATTTAAACCCCATAAACGACAACGGCCCAGCCTGTTTCCAGGCTGGGCCGCTTGACGTGCCGCCGCTTACATCTTGTTGAACAGGCTCAGTTGCGAGACTTTAACAAACGCCAGCTGCGAGGCTTCCAGCATGGTTTGCTGCAACGTCAGGTTGATCGCCGCCTCGCCCATGTCGACATTGGCCAGCGCGCTCATGGTGCTGGTGTTGGCCAGGCCGACGCTGGTGTTTTCGCTGGCTTGCACGGTCAGCGCATTCTGCCGCGCACCAATCGAGCCGCGCACGTTGTCGACCTGGTCAGACGAGTTGGTCAGGTTACTGACGGCCGCGTTCAAGGCGTCCTGAAGCTTGACCCGCGCGCCCGGGATGCCATCTGCCGGCAGCTCCAGGGCCTGGCGCAGCTGGCTCAGGGTGTCGAGGGCATTCTGGGTTTTCTGCGTGCTATTGCCGACCGAAAACTGATCGCCCGTATTCGGTGTGCCGCTCAGCTCGAAGGTAACCCCCGCTGCGGTGATCGTGCTCGCAGCCGGCGGAGTGCCGGTATTGATCACGCCGTCGCCAATCGCCTTGCTGTTGGCGCTATAAGGCTGGGCATAGACTTTATAAGCCGTCGGGTCGGTGTCGTCGAACTTGATCAACACGCCGCTGTTCGGAAAGGTGCTGGAGTAGTCGGCCGCGCTGCTGACGCGGGGATTGGTCAATTGCGCCGACGACGTGTTGCTCGGGGTCCGCGCGGTGTTGAAGGCGTCCGGCGTGGCGCTCAGGCTGAACTCTCGGCCCTTGACCAGCGCATCGGCATTCGGCCCGGTGGCGGTGTCGGTAAGGTCGACCGTGATGTCGAACTTGACCCCGCGCACGTTGATGCTGGCGCTGCCTTCCTTGGTGGAATCGAACGTGCCATTACCTGGCAACTGCGAGGTAATGTTGTTGTTGTCCTTGTCAGTCACCACGTATTGGGTGCTGCTGGTAAAGGTCACCTTGTACGGCTGGCCGTCAGCGAACTGCTTGGTGTAGTCGGTGCCGGACGTGACCAGGCCGGCCGAGATCGCGACCTTGTGGTCATCCACCAGCGGCGGCGAAATCGCCGGCGCCACTGGGGCAGTCGCCGGTGCAATGTAATTGGACTGGGTGCGGCTGGTGTTCACCGCGCCTTCAAGGATGGTCTTGCCGGTATCGCCGGTGCGCACGTTCAGCGTTTCAGAAACCTGCAGGCTCAGCTCGTTCTCGTCGCCCTGATAGCTGTAGGTACCGTCGTTGTTGCGCGAGTACGGCGGCGTATCGGTCTTGGAGCCGGAGAACAGGTAATTGCCCGCCGCGTCCTTGCTGTTGAGCAAGCCCAGCAGTTGATCCTCAAGCGCGCCGACCTCGACCGCAATCGACTTGCGGTCGGCATCACTGGTCACGCCACCGGCGCGCAGGGCCAGCTGGCTACCGGCCTGGATCGTGGTACTGATCGCCGTCAGCACGCTTTCTTCGTTGGTCAGGGTGTTTTGAATGCTGGTGATGTTGCCGCTGTATTGGGCCAGCATGTCTTTTTGCTGTTGCAGCATCAGCAGGCGTTGCGCGGCAACGGGATCATCCGCGGCGGTCTGTACACGCACGCCGGAGCTCGCCTGCTGCTGGGCCTTGACCACACTGGAGTAGTTATCCGTATAACGCGTGGCACTGGTGTCGAAATACTGCTGTGTAGAAATGCGCATCGTCCCCGACTCCCTTAAAGACTATTGATCAGCGTACTGAAGGTTTCTTGCGCAGCCTTGATGATCTGCGACGACGCGGTGTAGTACTGCTGGAACTTGATCATGTCGCCCGCCTCTTCGTCCAGGTTGACCTGGGACACCGAATTGCGCGCGTTCTTGTTGGCCGTCAACAGTGCGGTGGTGGCCGTTGTATCGGTGGTGGCCGCGGCGGCCTTGGCGCCCACGGTCGACACCAACTTGCTGTTGGCCCCTACCAGGCTGAGCCCGCCACTGCCATCGGCGCCGACACCTACGGTCGCCTTGGTCTGCAGATTGATCAGCGCCTGGGCGTTACGGTTGTCGGACTTGCCGTTGGCATTGAACGAGAACGAGGTGCTGTCACCATTGGTCGGCGAACCGGCCACGGTGGTGTCGAAGCTGAAGCTCTTGGCCGGGCTCAACAGGTTGCCGCTGGCGTCACGCATCGGTACGTTGATGGTGATCTTGTTGGCCTGCCCCGGCACGATAGTGCCGGTGCCGATGGGCTCACCCTTGGCATTGCTCAAGGTGTAGCTCTGCGTGCCATCGGCCGCCGTGTCGCCGAACACCATCTTCACCGGCATCGAGTTCGCGATCCCGACCCGCAGTTGCGCAGCATCCGCGCCGCTCTGGATATCGATGGGCACGGTCAGGGTCGGTGGCGTGAAGGTGCCGGTGCCCTGGTTCGACTTGCCGGCCTCGCCCTGCAACGGCGCGGCAAACGCGATCTTGCTCGGGTCGGTGAGCACGGTGCCGATTTCCTTGGCGCCATTGGCGGTCGGGCTGACCTTGAAGCTGTCACCGGCCTGCACCCCCACCGCGCCGTTGTTGACCGCCAGGGTGAACCCGTCGATCACCGGAGGCGGCGTGGTGCTCAGATCGTAGGTGCCCATGGCCTTGCCATCGGAACGCAGCACGGTGGCCTTGTTGAGGTTGGTACTGTCGTTGAAGGTGACCTTGTAGTCGAAGTTGGTCAACTTGCTGCTGTCCGTAATCTTCACACCCAGGCTTGCGTCGCCGGTGTTGCCTTGTGACGCCTGGCTGCGCAGCGCGATGGAGGCCGCGCTGTTGATGTCCTTGAACATCGAGGCGCCGAATTCACCGTTGAGGTCGACGCCCTGGCCGAGCTGGCTGTTGATCGCGTCGGCAGTGACGATGGCAATGCGGCCCAGGTCGTTGATCGCCGGCATCAGCACGTCGCTGCGATAACGCAACAGGCCGCCGATGCTGCCACCGCTGACCACGTTGCCCAGGTCGACGGCCGTGTTGCCGGCCATGTTGAGCTGGATCGTGTATTGGCTGGTGTCGCTCTGGCTCGGCACTGCGGAAATCGTGTTGGACTGATCACCCAGCACCAGCGACTGACCGCTGCCGGTGCTGACGCTGAACACGCCGTTTTTCTCGCTGGCGGTCACCCCGATCAGCTCATTGAGCGAGCGCACGGCTTCGGCACGTGCATCCAGCAGGTTGTTCGGCGCGGTATTGGACGAACCCTGCACCTGGCTGATCTGCTTGTTCAGGGAAGCAATCGACGAGGTCAGCTGGTTGACCTGATCGCTCATCGACGTCAGCTGGCTGTTGATGGTTTCTTTCTGCTGGCCCAGCTGGGTGGAGATCGAGTTGAAGCGGTTGCTCAGGGTCTGGGCGTTGGTCAGCAGGATCTGGCGCGCCGAGGTATCGTTCGGGTTGGCCGAGGCGGTCTGCACTGCGGCGAAAAACGAGCTGAGCACGGCGGACATGCCGGTGGTCTTGTCCGACAAGGTCTTGTCGACGGCACTGACCTGGTCCAGGTACGCCGCCGCATCGCTATTGAGCGAGGTGCTGTTCTGGTAGGCCGTGTCCAGGTACTCGTTGTACACCCGGCGCACATCGGACAGGGTGGTGCCGGTGCCGATGAATACGCCGCCATACGGGTTCGACGCGTTCGAGCTCTGGGTAGTCTGCTGGCGCGAATAGCCCGCGGTATTGGCGTTGGCAATGTTGTTACTCAAGACCGACAACGATCCTTGAGCGGCATTGAGCCCTGACATCCCGATACTGAGCAAACTCATGGTTCAGACCTTATAAATGTGTGGTTGCGCCAGCGGCAGCGTAGTTCTGGTAACTGTTCATGGTTTTTGCGATCTGCGAAATCTTGCTGGCGTAGGCCGGGTCGGTTGCGTAACCGGCTTTTTGCAACTCGCGTACAAACTGTTCCGGGTTGTCGGCCGATTTCACAACTTCTTTATAGCGATCATTGCTTTGCAGCAAAGTCACGAGGTCGTGGAAGCTGTCCTGGTAAGAATCGTAGGAGCGGAACTGCGCCGTTTCCTTGACCATCGCCCCGTCACGAAACTCGCTGGTGATCGCACGTGCCTGACCACCCTGCCAACTCTGGCCGGCCTTGATGCCGAACAGGTTGTGGCTGCTGCTGCCGTCCTCGGCGCGCATCACCGATTTGCCCCAACCGGTTTCCAGGGCGGCCTGTGCCACCAGGTATTTCGGGTCGATGCCAATCCGCGCGGCGGCGGCCTTGGCCATCGGCAACATGGTGGCGACGAATTCATCCTGGGAACTGAAGGCTTTCTTCGCCGGTGCCAGCGGTGGCTGGGCCACGGCGCGGCCATACACTTGCATGCGCCCGCTGGGCACGGCAAAGGTGCGCGCGCTGCTGTTGACCACGTTGTCGGCGGCGGCGCTGTTGCGCAGCGGCGCAGCCTGGGCGACGGTGGTGGCG
>NZ_JBAWDE010000260.1:0-2846 GCF_049590575.1 Pseudomonas sp. | reverse complement strand
GTTGACGCCAAGATCGCCGCAATGGTTGGCCTGCCCGCTGACCAGATCGTAATCAATCAAGTTGTTGTGAATCCCATTTCGAAGAACGCATATGTGTCGGCGTCACGACCCGCCGAGTGCCCTTCGACGCCAAATTCTCCGTTTTCTCCAGTTGACAGGTCTAGTTTGTTGACACGTCCGTTCGACCTGGGGTGCCAAGTGGGCCGGAAGTGCAACCATATCGTCTACACTGCGTCGTTTGCTAGACCCGGCTAAAACGCGACCTGCAAGCAAACGTTCACCGCCATTCAAGGGGGCGATGAAATCGCTCATCGTGCCCGCCTTGCCCGGACCGGGGGGCTACTTGCAATCGTTGTGCAAAATACTGGGGGCGGGGGGACCCGCAATGCAGGGCACGGCGCTTAGGTACTCATAAATGGCCAGGAGATCGTGGTCGGTCAGATTGTGAAGAATGGGCCACGGCATGATCTGAAGCAGCGCTCCGTCAAACGGAGCGGGCAGGCAGGTACCGGTGAGCACGCCGTTGACGCAGGTAGGATGGAAGTGGTCGTAGTCCGTACCGTTCCGCATAATGTCGAGAAACTGCGCGAAGGTGTGACCGCCCTCCGGCAGACCGGTCTTGTCGGGCGTCAGATTGCGCGAGACGATGTCCGGGGTCCCCGGGCCGGCTACCGGCCCGAAATCGCGGCCGCCGCCGAGGTACACGGCCGGATTGACGATGGTTGGATGCTGGCCGAAATAAGGAATCCCGCCTGACGAGTATTCCGCCTGCGGGCTGAGCGTGTGGCAATCGTTGCAACTGGCTTGGGCATTGACGATATAGCTCCCTAGCCCGACCAAAGCCGGGTCTTTCCCTTTCAGGTTCAGCGGAACCGGCGCGATTGCGAAACCCTGCTGGATTCTCGAGGCATCGCCTCCAATATCATCGGCGCGCACGCGCGTGCCATGGAACGCAATTCCCACGAGAGCTGCCGCGGCTAATACGGTTGCGGCAGTCGCGGGATTAACGAACTGTTTCAACGTCATCTTGTCCTCCTACTGGCTTTTTGCCGGCTGCTGCCGGACTTCACTGAAACTAGCAGCAGCCTGGCCCAAAGCGGCATGAGTTCTCCATGAGGGTTTTGCTCACCTCGCCTGAGGGTGTAAACTGCTTCTCAAAAGGACATTGTTTTGGAGGCGCATGCAAACGGCCGGCTACGGTTCGCCGAGTACGAACTCGATTCGCACTGGGGAAGGCTTATGCGCAACGGCCATCCCGTCAAAATTCAACCGCAACCCCTGCGAGTCTTGAGCATCCTGGCCCAGCAAGCTGGCCAGATCGTCTCACGCAAGCAATTGCGCGAGAGCATCTGGGGCGAGGCGACGTTTGTCGAATTCGACCAAGGGCTGAACTATTGCATTCGTCAGATTCGTCTTGCGCTGCAGGACGATGCCGCCAAGCCTTTGTACATCGAAACCTTGCCAAAGCAGGGCTACCGGTTCATCGCGCAGGTAACTGGCAGGCCAGCGGCGGAGCCGCCGACGCGCGTTTCGCCGCGTCCCGCGGTGCCAGAGCTGAGATGGATTTTCGCGGCGCTGACCGGCGCTATTCTGACAATCGCCGCGCTATCCTTTTATGCATTTTCCCGTGCCCGTCCAGCGCCGGTGCAGTTCACCCAGCTCACCAATTTCACCGATTCAGCGACCGCTCCGGCTTTGTCGCCCGATGGTCGCATGCTCGCTTTCATCCGCGGCAGCCACCCTTTCCTTTCCGCCGACCAGATCTACGTGAAAATGCTCCCGAACGGCCAGCCCCAGCGCCTGACAGACGATCCTCGACTGAAATACAACCCGGCATTTTCTTCGGATGGATCTCAAATCGCCTTCACGGTTCTGCGATCTCCCGATTGGGCAACCTACATTGTTCCGGTGCTGGGAGGCGAGACTCGGCTCTTCATGGATCATGCAGCCGGCCTGAGCTGGCTCGATCAGCACCATCTCCTGTTTTCCAAAATCCGCTCCGGTCAGCATCTGGGCGTCTTCACCGGAACCGAAACGCAGGAGAGTCTTCGCGAAATCTACTTCCCCGCTCACCAACGAGGCATGGCGCATTATTCGTATCCTTCACCCGATCATCGTTGGGCGTTGGTAGTAGAAATGAATGAAAAAGGGGGTTGGGCGGCGTGCCGGCTCATCTCCATGGACGGCAAGTCTCAGCCAAGAGCGATTGGGCCCGATGGCACGTGTACGTCCGCGGGTTGGTCGCCCGACGGCTCCTGGATGTATTTTACCGCCGCCACAGACGCGCAGAGCCATCTGTGGCGCCAGCGCTTTCCAAACAGAAACAGCCAGCCGGAGCAAATCACATTCGGTCCGACCGAAGAAGAGGGCATCGCGGTGGAGCGCGACGGGCGTTCGATTATCACGTCGCTCGGAGTCCACGAGAGCACCATCTGGATTCACGATGAACACGGGGAGCGACCGATGTCGTCGGAAGGCGAAGTGATCGCCCACCCTCCGCCTGCTTTCAGCGCGGACGGCAAGACTCTCTACTATCTGTTGCGGGGCACAATCGCGAGCCCCGGCGCCGAGCTTTGGCGCATGCATGTGGGCTCGGGCGCGAGTGAAGTAGTGTTTCCCGGCGTCTTTATCACGGGATACGATGTATCGCCAGACGGGAAACACGTGGTCTATTCTACAGGAAAGGGTGGCAACGCTTCACAATTGTGGTTCGCCTCCGTCGACGGAGAAGCCACACCGAAACGAATCGGCGATTCCGGAGGAGTGTCGCCGTATTTTGGTCTGGACGGGAAGATTCTGTTTAGTGTCTCCGAGGGGAATGTCAATTATCTGGAGCGGATGAATCC
>NZ_JBAWDE010000259.1:0-19872 GCF_049590575.1 Pseudomonas sp. | reverse complement strand
AGATAGTACTGGCTGATCCACTGCTATCGCAGGCAAGCCAGCTCCCACATTGACCGAGTTCCTTCAGGCAGAATTTTTCGAATTCCCAGGAGTTTGCAATGGCGAAGAAACCCAAGGCTGCCACCTTTATCAAAGACCCGCTCTGGTACAAGGACGCGGTGATCTATCAGGTTCACGTCAAATCCTATTTCGACTCCAATAACGACGGCATCGGTGACTTTCCCGGGCTGATCGCCAAACTCGATTACATCGCCGACCTCGGCGTCAACACAATCTGGCTGCTGCCGTTCTACCCGTCGCCACGTCGCGATGACGGCTATGACATCGCCGAGTACCGTGGCGTGCACAGCGACTACGGGACCATGGCCGACGCCAAGCGTTTTATCGCCGAGGCGCACAAACGCGGGCTGCGGGTGATCACCGAATTGGTGATCAACCACACCTCCGACCAGCACCCGTGGTTCCAGCGTGCGCGCAAGGCCAAGCCGGGCTCGGCGGCGCGGGATTTCTACGTGTGGTCGGATGACGACCAGAAATACGACGGCACGCGGATCATTTTCCTCGACACCGAGAAGTCCAACTGGACCTGGGACCCGGTCGCCGGCCAGTACTTCTGGCACCGCTTCTATTCCCACCAGCCGGACCTTAATTTCGACAACCCGCAGGTGATGAAAGCCGTGCTGTCGGTGATGCGCTATTGGCTGGACATGGGCATCGACGGCCTGCGCCTGGATGCGATCCCGTATTTGATCGAGCGCGACGGCACCAATAACGAAAACCTGCCCGAAACCCATGACGTGCTCAAGCAGATCCGCGCCGAGATCGACGCGCATTACCCGGACCGCATGCTGCTCGCCGAAGCCAACCAGTGGCCGGAAGACACGCAGCTGTATTTCGGTGACAAAAAGGGCGACGACGGCGATGAATGCCATATGGCCTTTCACTTTCCGCTGATGCCGCGCATGTACATGGCGCTGGCCCAGGAGGACCGTTTCCCGATCACCGATATTTTGCGCCAGACCCCGGAGATCCCCGCCAACTGCCAGTGGGCGATCTTCCTGCGCAACCACGATGAACTGACGCTGGAGATGGTCACCGACAAAGAGCGTGACTACCTGTGGAACTACTACGCTGCCGACCGCCGCGCGCGGATCAACCTGGGCATTCGTCGACGCCTAGCGCCGCTGATGGAGCGCGACCGCCGCCGCGTCGAGCTGCTGAACAGCCTGCTGCTGTCGATGCCTGGCACGCCGACCCTGTATTACGGCGACGAGATCGGCATGGGCGACAACATCTACCTGGGCGACCGCGACGGTGTGCGTACGCCGATGCAGTGGTCCATCGACCGTAACGGCGGTTTCTCCCGCGCCGACCCGGCCAGCCTGGTGCTGCCGCCGATCCAGGACCCGCAATACGGTTACCAGTCGGTCAACGTCGAAACCCAGGCCCAGGACCCGCACTCGCTGCTCAACTGGACCCGGCGCATGCTCGCGGTGCGCAAGCAGTCCAAGGCGTTTGGCCGTGGCAGCTTGAAAATGCTCTCGCCGAGCAACCGCCGCATTCTCGCGTATACCCGCGAGTTCACCGGTGAAGACGGCCGCACTGAAATCATCCTGTGCGTCGCCAATGTGTCGCGCAGTGCCCAGGCTGCCGAGCTGGACCTGTCGGCGTTCGCCGGCATGGTGCCGGTGGAAATGCTGGGCGGTAACGCCTTCCCGCCCATCGGCCAGCTGAATTTCCTGCTGACCCTGGCGCCGTATGGCTTCTATTGGTTTGTGCTGGCGGCGGAAAACCAGATGCCGAGCTGGCACGTGGAGCCGGCGCAAAGCATGCCGGACTTCACCACCCTGGTGCTGAAAAAACGTATGGAAGAACTCCTCGAAGAACCCTCTCGCGCTGCCCTGGAGCAAACTTCCCTCCCGGCCTGGCTGCCTAAACGGCGTTGGTTCGCCGGCAAAGACACGGCCATCGACAACGTGCGCATCGCGTACGGCGTGCGCTTTGGCGATCCGCAGCATCCGGTGTTGCTCAGCGAGCTGGAAGTCACTGCCGGTGGCCAGGTCAGCCGTTACCAGCTGCCGTTTGGCTTTTTGGGCGAAGACCAGTTCACCAGCGCCTTGCCGCAGCAACTGGCGCTGGCCCGCGTACGGCGTGTGCGTCAGGTCGGGCTGGTGACTGACGCGTTCAGCCTCGAGCACTTTATCCGCGCGGTGATCCAGGGCATGCAGGCCGGCACGGTGCTGAACTCGAGCGACGGCGATCTGCGCTTCGAGGGCACCAAGCACCTGACCAAGTTGCAACTGGGCGAGGAGTCGGCAGTGCGTTATTTGTCGGCCGAACAGTCCAACAGCTCGGTGGTGGTGGGCGAGAGCCTGGTGCTCAAGCTGATTCGCAAGGTCAGCGCCGGGGTGCACCCGGAGCTGGAGATGAGCGCCTACCTGACCGCCGCCGATTACCCGAACATCTCACCGCTGCTGGGCTCGATGGTGCGCCATGACGCGCAGGGCGATGACAACTTGCTGATGATTGCCCAGGGCTACCTCAGCAACCAGGGCGACGCCTGGAGCTGGACCCAGAACAACCTCGAGCGGGCGATCCGCGACGAGCTGGCCGAAGCCATCTCCGAACAGGAGCAGCACTACAACGCCCTCGGCGAGTTGGCGGACTTCGCCGGGTTGCTCGGGCAGCGCCTCGGCGAAATGCACGGCGTGCTGGGTGCGCCCACGACCAACAAAGACTTCAAGCCTGAAGCGACTACGGCCAAAGACACCCAGGCCTGGGCCAAGGATGTCGGTGCGCAGATCGACCGCGCGCTGCAGTTGCTCAAGGTGCATCAAAGCCAATTGAACCCTGCCGACCAAGCATTGGTCAGTGATTTGCTGGCGCAGAAAAAAGCCATCACCGGTCACGTGCAGGCGCTGGCAAAGGCCACGTTGGGCGGGTTGCGTATTCGGGTTCACGGTGACTTGCACCTGGGCCAGGTGCTGGTGGTGAAGGGCGATGCCTACCTGATCGACTTTGAAGGCGAGCCCGCGCGGCCCCTGCATGAGCGGCGCGGCAAGCACAGCCCGTATAAGGATGTGAGTGGCGTGTTGCGCTCGTTTGATTACGCAGCGGCCATGGCCCTGAATGTTCAGGGCGTAGACCACTCACCGGAGGCGGACGCCTCGCGCAAACGCGTGACCGACCGTTACCTGATAGAAGCGCGCCAGGCATTTATCCAGGCATATCAAGCGGCTACGTCTACACTGGCGCATGACTGGCAGGATGCCAAAGGCCAGGACGCCGCGCTGACGTTGTTCAGCCTGGAGAAGGCCGCGTATGAAGTGGCTTACGAAGCGGAAAACCGCCCCACCTGGCTGCCGGTGCCCCTGCAAGGGCTGCACGGTTTGCTGAGCGGGCTAACACCTTTATCGAACACTGTACGCGGTGGGGAGACGTCATGAGCTTTACACATAAAGAACCGCTGCAGCCGAAATTGACTGCATTGCCGGCGTCCAAGGACGTCGAAGCGCTGGTGCGCGCCGAGCACCATGATCCGTTCTCGATCCTGGGGCCGCACGACGATGAGCAGGGCGGGCAATTTATCCGCGCGTTCCTGCCTGAAGCGCTGAGCGTCCACGTGCTGGCGCGAGACAGCGGCGAGCAGATCGGCAGCCTCGACGCGAGCCAGGTGCCGGGTTTGTTTGTCGGGCACTTCTCGACGCGCCAGGCTTATCTGCTGAAAATCCAGTGGGCCGGCGGTGAGCAGATCACCGAAGACCCTTACAGCTTCCAGCAACTGCTGCTGGGCGAGATGGACCTGTACCTGTTTGCCGAAGGCAATCACCGTGACCTCAGCAGTTGCCTGGGCGCGCAAGTGACCAGCGTCGATGGCGTGCACGGTGTACGTTTCGCCGTATGGGCACCGAATGCGCGGCGCGTGTCGGTGGTCGGCGACTTCAATATCTGGGACGGTCGTCGTCATCCGATGCGCCTGCGGCATCCGTCCGGCGTATGGGAGATCTTTATCCCACGCCTGGAACCGGGCGCGGCCTACAAGTACGAAATTCTCGGCGCCCACGGGATTCTGCCGCTCAAGGCCGACCCGATGGCACTCGCTACCCAGTTGCCGCCCGACACCGCCTCGAAAGTCGCCGCGCCGTTGCAGGTGGACTGGCAGGACCATGAGTGGATGCAATCGCGGGTCGAACGCCAGAAAACCTCGGCGCCGCTGTCGATCTACGAGCTGCATGTGGGCTCGTGGCAGTGCGAGCTGGACGAGGCGGGCGAAGTCGCGCGCCAATACAACTGGCGTGAGCTGGCTGAACGGCTGGTGCCGTATGTGCAGCAATTGGGTTTTACCCACGTTGAGCTGATGCCGATCATGGAACACCCGTTCGGCGGCTCCTGGGGTTACCAGGCGCTGTCACAGTTCGCCCCGACCGCGCGGTTTGGTTCGCCGGAAGACTTCGCGTACTTCATCAATGCACTGCACCAGGCCGAGATCGGCGTGATCCTTGACTGGGTGCCGGCGCATTTCCCCACCGATACCCACGGCCTGGCGCAATTTGACGGCACTGCGCTGTACGAGTACGCCAACCCGCTGGAAGGTTTTCACCAGGATTGGGACACCCTGATCTACAACCTGGGCCGCACCGAAGTCCATGGCTTTATGCTGGCCTCGGCGCTGCACTGGCTCAAGCACTTCCACATTGATGGCCTGCGCGTGGATGCGGTGGCGTCGATGCTCTACCGCGACTATTCGCGCAAAGCCGGCGAGTGGGTGCCCAACCGCCATGGCGGGCGCGAGAACCTCGAAGCCATCGACTTCCTGCGCCACTTGAACGACGTGGTGGCCCTGGAAGCGCCCGGCGCCCTGGTGATTGCCGAAGAGTCCACGGCCTGGCCCGGCGTCAGCCAGCCAACCCAACAGGGCGGCCTGGGGTTCAACTACAAGTGGAACATGGGCTGGATGCACGATTCGCTGCATTACATCCAGCAGGACCCGGTGTACCGCGCCCATCACCATAACGAGCTGAGTTTCGGCCTGGTGTATGCCTGGTCCGAGCGCTTTATCCTGCCGATCTCCCATGATGAAGTGGTGCACGGCAAGCACTCGTTGATCGACAAGATGCCCGGCGACCGCTGGCAGAAATTCGCCAACCTGCGTGCCTACCTGGCGTTCATGTGGATGCACCCTGGCAAGAAACTGCTGTTCATGGGCTGCGAATTCGGCCAGTGGCGCGAGTGGAACCACGATCAGCAACTGGACTGGTACCTGTTGCAGTACGCCGAACACAAAGGCGTGCAAAAGCTGGTCGGCGACTTGAACCGCCTGTACCGCGAGGAGCCTGCGCTGCACGAACAGGATGACGCGCCCCAGGGCTTCCAGTGGTTGATCGGTGACGATGCAATCAACAGCGTCTTCGCCTGGCTGCGCTGGAGCAAGGATGGCAAGCCGGTGCTGGTAGTGGCCAACTTCACCCCGGTGCCGCGTGCGGCGTATGCCGTCGGCGTGCCCTTTGCCGGGCGCTGGAGCGAGGTGCTCAACAGCGATGCCGAGCAGTATGCCGGCTCCAATTACGGCAATGGCGGGGCGGTCTTTACCCAGGATGAGCCTCGTCACGGGCAGGCGGTGTCGCTGTCGTTGAATCTGCCGCCGCTTGGGGTGCTGATTCTGCGGCCGGAATCGCTTTAAAGGCTCTACCATGCCGGATTCTGTTGTCCGCGCTACTGGCAGGGTGCCACAATGGCGCCTTTGTCGTGGCAGTCGAATCGGGCGAATTTCATGAATGGCCTTGGGCGTGGGCAGGACCAGGATTGTTTTATAGAAGAACAGGTGCGCACTGACCGTCTGCACCAGTTGTTCCGGCAATCGTTTGCCGCCATTTTTGGCAGTTACCTGGCCGCAGTCATGCTTTGCTGGCTGTGCTGGGACCGGTTTGACCACCAGGTCATGCTGGTCTGGCTCATCGCGCTGGCGGGCTCGTCGCTGTTACGCGTGCAGATGTTCATGGAATGGTTTCGCTGCCCGCATGCCGAGCGCACCCCGGCCCGCTGGGAACGCCGCTATTGCGTCACGCTGATGCTGTCGGCGGGGATCTGGGGCATGGGCGCCTTCGCGGTCATGCCCACCGATGACCGCTTGTCCCAGGCCTTGGTGATGTTGTTCACCGTGGGTATGTCGGTCAGCGCGGTGTCGTGCTATTCGGCGTACCGCTACCTGACATTGGCCTCCATGGCCCTGGTGCTGCTGCCCTGCACGTTATGGCTGTTGTTTCAGCCGTCATCGATGCAAGTGGGCGTCGGCATCGCGGTGCTGGTGTTTTCGACCTTTGTGGTCAGTGCCACGCGTAAATTCTCCGACGCGCTGGAAAAAGCCTTTCGCCTCACCCGGCAAATGGAACGTGCCCACAACATTTCAACGCGCGCCGCACAGACCGATGAACTTACCGGCCTGATGAACCGCCGCGCGTTTTTTGAACATGCCCAAGTGTTGTACGCGCAGTGTCGGCATAACCAGCAGCCGCTGTGTGCGCTGATGCTGGACATGGACCACTTCAAACAGATCAACGATACCTACGGCCACCAGGCCGGTGACCAGGTGTTGCGCCAGATTGGCGGGGTGATCAGCGCGTCGTTCCGCAAGGCGGACGTGTATGGGCGCCTGGGTGGCGAAGAGTTTGCGGTGTTGCTGCCCAATACGTCGTTGGACACCGCGCGGGATATCGCCGAGCAATTGATCAAGTCGATTTCCGGCCTGGTCTCGGAACCGGTGCATGGCCTGACCGCCAGCCTGGGTGTGGCGTCCACCCACAGCCTCGACCAGGACCTGCACGGCCTGATGAACACCGCGGACAAGGCGTTGTATCGCGCCAAGGCCCTGGGGCGTAATCAGGTGGCCGTTGCGGAGTAAGCCTCAGTCCCTGAGCATGGCCTTGGCCAGCGCCCGCGCAACCTGGTCGGCGGAGTAGGGCTTGGCGAGGAACTCGAAGCCTTCATAGCCACTGTCTGCCAGTTCTTCGCTATAGCCGGAGGTCAGTACCACCGGCAGGTCCGGCCGACGCTCGCGCAGCAGCTTGGCCATGGCCACGCCGGTGATCCCCGGCATCACCACATCCGAAAACACTGCGTCGAAGACCCTCGCGTCGGGGCCGGCGACTGCCAGAGCTTGTTCGGCGTCGGTTACCCAGCTGGTCTGGTAGCCGAGGTCCTGGAGGATCTGGCTGGCAAAGCGGCCCACTTCCAGGTTGTCTTCCACGATCAGGATATGGTGCTGCGCCGCGTCGTGCGGCGCGTATTGAGCTTCTGCCGACTGCTCGTGCGGCAAGGCCTGCGGCTCGGCTTCCGGCAGGTACAGGGTAAACACGCTGCCGTGGCCGAGGGTGCTGGCCACGTCGACGTTGCCGCCGGACTGCTTGGCAAAGCCGAACACCTGCGACAGCCCGAGCCCGGTGCCTTTGCCGACCGACTTGGTGGTAAAGAACGGCTCGAAGATATGCTCCAAAGCGTCGCTGGCGATCCCGCTGCCGGTGTCGGCCAGGGAGACTGTCACGAACGGCTGATGCGACTCGGCATCGCCTCGGATGCGCGGCAAACTGGAAGCGGTTGCCACGCGCAGGGTCAGGGTGCCTTTGCCATTCATGGCGTCGCGTGCATTGAGGGCGATGTTGATCAGTGCGGTTTCAAACTGGCTGGAGTCGACCCGCACGTGGCACGGGCTGTCGGGCAGCTCGACCTGCACATGAATGCGCGCGCCGGTGACGCTTTCGAGCATCTCGCCGATATTCTTGACCCGCAGGCACACGTCGAACACTTCCGGGTTGAGTGGTTGGCGGCGGGCAAACGCGAGCAATTGGCTGGTGAGCTTGCTGGCGCGCTCCACGGTGTCCGACACCGCGCCCATGTAGCGCTGGCGCCGTTCCTCGGACAGCCCCGGCTGGCGCAGGAAGTCCACCGACGAGCGAATGATTGTCAGCAGGTTGTTGAAGTCGTGGGCCACGCCACCGGTCAATTGGCCGATGGCTTCGAGCTTTTGCGACTGGCGCAGGGCGGCTTCGGCCTGGGTGAGGGCGGTGGTGCGTTCCTCGACGCGCTGTTCCAGGGTCGCGTTGAGCTCGGTAAATGCCGCCAGGCCTTCCCGCACGGCGACGTCGGCACGTACCCGCTCGATGTGCGCCCAGGAGCGCTCGGTGACTTCTCCCACCAGCGCCAGGTCGTAAGGCGACCAGGCACGCGCATTTTTGTGATGCACGGCCATCAGCGCGGTGAGCCGGCCGTTCTTGATCAGCGGGAAACACACGGTGGCCAAGGCGCCCAGGGCCTGGAAACTGGCGGCAATCTGCGGTTCGAATTCGATACGGTTGTCCTGTACCACCACCGGTTCGCCGGCGTGCAGCAGCTTTACCGCCAACGGGCCGAACGACGCCAGGCTGTAATGGCCGACGATGCTCGGTGAGCCGGGCGCGGCCCAATTGCCGCGAATGGTAAAGCCGTCTTCATCGGCATCCATGTCGGCGTAGGCGCAATTGGACACCTGCAAGTGCTCGGCGAGCAGGCGAGTGGTGGTGGACATGATGGATTCGGCATCGTTGGCGTTGGCCACGGCACTGCCGATGGCGTCGAGCACGGCCAGACGGCGCGTGAGAAACACCGTGGCGGTGGTTTCGGTGACCGTGTCCAGAATGCCCACGACCTTGCCCTGAGCGTCGCGGATCGGGCTGTAGCAAAAGGTGAAATAAACCTGCTCGGGGCCCGCACCGCGCTCGATCACCAGCGGGTAGTTTTCGATATAGGTGGCATGCCCTTCGAAAGCCGCGTTCGCGATGGGCGCGAGCTCGTCCCACACCTCACGCCAGGTTTCGCTGAACGGCTGTCCCAAGCAGTGGGTTTTTTCGCCAAGAATCGGCACGAACGCATCGTTGTAGAGCGTGATCAGGTGGGGCCCCCAGACGATCGCCTGGGGGAAGCTCGAGGCAAAACACAGCGCCACGGTGGTTTTGAGCACGTCGGGCCACTGCTCCAGCGACCCCAGGGGCGTACTTGCCCAATCATGCTGGCGAACCCGCTCAGCCATGTCGCTGCTGCTTTGCAGCCAATTCATCATTGGGTGAACACCTTGTTTGCCACAGTCGGTCGAAGGCCTGAAGAGATCAGGCTAACTAGCTACTGACCGGAATGGCCGCTGCCAGTTCAGCAGAATTATCCATGAGATGGCAGAATGATGCTTCATCCTTTTGAATGGATTGGATAAATCCATATGGCTGGGTTCGCACTTTACTGCGCGGTCCCGAATACGCCCGTCCAATAAATCCCCGCATCACTCTTCGGGTCCATGGCGTACGCCGCGCCCAATTCGCGAAATTGCGGGTTCATCAGGTTGGCGCAATGGCCGGGGCTGGCCAGCCAGCCGTCCACCACGCGGCGTGGGGTGTCGAGGCCGGCAGCGATATTTTCGCCGATGTTTTTTGCGGTATACCCAGCCAGCTCGGCACGGTCGCCGGGGGTGCGCCCGTCGTGGTCGAGGTGGTCGAAAAAGTTGCCGTTGGCCATGTTGCGCGTATGGCTGTTGGCCGCACCGGCCAGGTCATCGTTCCAGGACAGCGGCGTGGTGGCGTTGAACGCCTGGGTGCCGCACTGGCGCGGTTGCGAACGGGCGGCGTTGATCAGCGTGAGCAGTTGCTTGCCTTCGGTCTGCCAATCGCCCAGGCCACTGGACAGCAGCGGGCGGGCCAGCACGATGCGCCAGTCCTGCCCGCTGTTACTCACGCCGATGTCGACAAATTGCGGGTCCAGCACCACGCGGCAGAAACTCTCGCGCACCGCCTTCATGGCCGCCTGGGCATCCTTGGGCCCGGACAGGCTGATGGCCTGCACGTTGACCATCGGGTACGCAGCCCGCGCGAGCGCCTGCTGCAAATCGCCGACGTTGGTGGCCGGCAGCACCAGCCGCGTATCGCTGGCCAGCGGCGGCAGTTCCTGGGAACCCTGGTCGCCGCAGCGCTGAACCTGGCTGCGGTATTCGTTGATCTGTTGCACCAGCAGACTTTCTTCATTCGCCATCGCGCTGGCGCAGAACACCGTACTGGCGGCCAGCGTCGTAAGACCCATCATCAATGACAGCACGCGCATGGACGTTACCCTTGAGCTTGAAAGTGCCCATGATGCGCGATGTAACCCGGTCTGGCGCAACGCCTTTTTTGTTTTTTTGCCTCAACGGGTGTTTTTCCTGGCCCTCGCGGCCCCAGGCAAACGCGCGCGCGCTCAATCATCGGCGGGTAACAGGTACAATCCCCCGCAGCCTTGACGCCGTAACCCAGGAATTTGCATGTTCAGCCTTACCCGCTACACCACACCGTGCCCCGAGCCGATCAACAGCCAGATCCTGCAGATGGTGGTGGACAACCTCACCGATATCAGCAGCGTGGCGCTGCCGCCAAGCAACCTGCTCTACAACATTTACCAATACGCGATTGGTTTTGAGGTGCATCTGTACCTCGAAGCGTTGAATGGCGAGAAGGGCATTGCCGTTGAGCTGGTGGTGGCGATGGTCGATGAACAGGTGATCGGCTTTTGCCTGTATCTGCCGGTGAAAGATGACCCACAAGCCTGTGGCATCGCGTTTATGGCGGTGCAGGTCGGTTTCCGGCGTCAGGGCGTGGCGCGCGGCATGCTCCAGGACGTGCTGGCGCATTACCCTCACGCCGAGCTGGCGTGTGCCGTGGAGAAGGTCCCGGCGTTTGAGGCCATGGGCTTTCAGGTGCGCGGCGCGCGCGGCACCCAGGTGCTGATGAACACCCGCGATTACGCCACTGACGGTTTGATGGGCGTGTTGGATGTTGCGTCTATCTATAGCTCGCTGGAAGTACGCCAGATCCATACCTACCTGCTGCAAAAGCATGGCAAGCGGGCGATGGTGGACGCGGAGAAACAGCGCGACCGCCACCTTGACCAGCTTGCGCACAAGGTTCAGCGGTTTCTCACTGCCGCTCGCGGTTGACCATCGCCAGGATCGTCGCGAGCAGCTCCTGCTGCGCCTCTTCACGGCTGACCTCGCCACTCGCCGCCGCCTGGGACAAGGCTTCCGCCGCGCCGAGCATCGCCCGCAAGCCGGCCTGAGGCACCTTGCCACCGGCGGCGAAGGGCGCCAGCGCGTCACGGCATTTGGCGAGGAAAATCGCCTCGTATTCGCGCTTGAGGGTTTCCAGCTCCGGCGAGCTGCTGAGTGCGGCAATCACCCCCGGAATCTCCCGACCTTGCAGCAATACACAGTCGACATAGCGTGAGGCGATCACCCAGGCGCGCTCGTCCAGCGTGGCGGCGGCGGTCTCCAGGGCCTCGGCAAACACCTGGTTCTGGCGCTCATCGAAGTCCTCGTACAGCGCCACCAGCAGCCCGGCACGGGTGGTGAAGTGGTCGTAGACCACCGGCTTGGTTACGCCTGCCAGTTCCGCCAGGCGACCCAGGGTCAGGGCTTCGGTGCCTTCCTCACGCACCAGTTGCCAGGCCACATCGAGTAACTGGCGCAGGCGATCTTCACGCGACAGACGGCGACGGGGCGCGGGGACTTCACTGCTTGACATGCTTATATACCAAAAGTAACTTAGTGGTCGTAACTTACGAAAAGTATATTAAGCCCAGCCGGAGTCAAAGTCATGCACGCATTGATCGTTGTTGCTCATCACGACCCGCAATCCCTCACCCATGCCGTGGCCGCGCAGGTCGCTGGCGGCCTTGTCGCCTGCGGGCACACCTTCGAAATCGCCGACCTCGCCGCCGAAGGTTTCGACCCGCGCTACACCGCCGCCGACCACCTTGTGCACCGCACCCGTGCCACGCCGCCGGCGGATGTGCTGGCCGAACAAGCGCGTATCGACCGCGCTGACGCTCTTGTGCTGGCGTTTCCGATTTATTGGTGGTCGCTGCCGGCCCTGCTCAAAGGTTGGGTGGACCGCGTTTTCGTCAACGGCTGGGCAATCGACTACGGGCCGGACACCCCAGTGGTGAAAAAGCTGCGGCACTTGCAGGTGCACCTGCTGGCGCTGGGCGCCGCCGATGACAGCGCGTTTGATCGGCACGGCTACGCCAAGGCGATGCGCACGCAGATCGACTACGGGATCTTTGATTACTGTGGGGCGAACGTGGTGACGTCCGAGCTGTTACCGGAGTCGGAAGGCGACACCGCGCAGGCGCACCTGAACAAGGCCAAGGCCGTGGGGCAGGGCGTGTTTGCAGCCGAAACGGTCGCCGGCTGAGTCAGCCTTCGCGAAACAGGTCGTGAGCATCCAGCAGGCGGTAGGCGATTTCCGGGCGTTTTTCCATGCCGCGGCGAATCGCTGCCGGAATCGATTGGCGGGTCTTGCGGCACATGCCCGGCAGTTCGTCGATGACAATCTGAATGCCGCGCATGCTCTTGACCTCGGTGTGCCCCGGCGCCACATGCACGCGAATGCCCAATAGCTCGTACATCCGCTGTTGCAGGCGCTCAAGGTCCTGCAGGCTTTGCAGGTCCTCGAGGCGCTCGATCAGCTTCTTTTCTTCCTGGCGCGTCAGCTGCAGGATGCGCTGGTCGGCGCCGGGGGTGTCGAGCAATTGCTCGCGGTTGCAGACGCACGCACCGGGTGGGCAGGGTTGGCGAATGGTCATGTGCAGTGCCTCCCCATTCCGACGTCGAACCGTCAGTAGCTCAGTTGAACCCCAAGGCTGCCCAGGGCCTTCCAGTAGTCAGGATAGGTCTTGGCCACGCAGTCCGGGTCCTGGATGCGAATCCCCGCGATTTTCAGCCCCGCCAGCGCAAAGCACATGGCGATGCGGTGGTCGGCGTGGGTGTCGATCAGCGCATTGCACGAAGTGCCGGCCAGCCCAGGGTCGGCCGCCACCAGCAAGTCGTCGCCTTCAATCGTGGCCAGGCCCGGGCGGATCTGGTTCAGGCCGTCGTGCAGGGCCTGCACACGGTCACATTCCTTGACGCGCAGGTTGGCCAGTTCAGTGAAGCGCACCGGGGTGTTGTTGAACGCGGCGAGCACCGCCAGGGTCGGGATGGCATCCTGCATTTGCGAACCGACCACCGTGGCCTGCATGTTCGGGAACTGCGCGATCACCGCCTGGGCCTTGGCGTCCGGCTGGGTGAAGTCCTGCGCGGCGACGCCGATGTCGATGCGTCCGCCGGTCAGCACCTCGGCGGCCCAAAGATAAGTGGCGGCGGAGGCGTCGGGCTCGATCAGGTAGTCGTGGGCGGTGTAGCCGGTGGGGGCGACGCGCCAGGTGGTGTCGTCGACCACCTCGACCTGCGCGCCGAATGCCCGCATGCAATCCAGGGTGAGGTCCACGTAGCCACGGGCGCCGATGTCCTTGCCGGTCAGCGCGACTTCAATCGGCGCCTCGCCGCAAGCGGCCAGCATCAGCAGGGCCGACACGTACTGGCTGGACAGGCCGCCGTCGATCTCAAAACGTTTGGCCTGGACCTTGCCCGCGCCATGCACGGTGACCGGTGGGCAACCGGTGGGGCTGTCGACCGCGATACCGTTCTGGCGCAGGGTGGCCAGCAGCGGGCCAATGGGGCGTTTTTGCATGTAGTCGTCGCCATCCAGCACCACGGTGCCCTGCACGGTGGCGACGGCCGCGGTGAGAAAACGCATGGCGGTGCCGGCGTTGCCGAGGAACAGCGGCTGGGTGGGCAACTGCAGTTTGCCCTGGCCGGTGACCACGAAGGTGGTGTCGTCCGGCTCGTCGATGATCACGCCCATGTGGCGCAGGGCGACCGACATATGCCGTGTGTCATCGCTTTTCAAGGCGCCGCTCAAGCGGCTGGTGCCCTTGGCCAGGGCCGCCAGCAACAGCGCACGGTTGGTAATGGATTTGGAGCCGGGGGGCGCGACCTTGCCATTGAGGGGGAAATCGGGCGGTGTAACGGTCACGGTTTTCTGCGAACTCAAGGTACAAGGCTCCTGATGCAAGGCAAGGTGGTACGGAGTGGCCGACGGCGCGGACCCGAATAATCGGCCAAACCGGCGGTGCTTGTCGAGGTTTAGCGCAAGGCCAGCCAGTAATCATGCAGCGCGCGCGCCGCCGGCTCGATTTCGCTGACGCGCTGCTGGTGCGCCGCTACATCCAGGTCGGCGGGCAACTCGAAGTTATCCTGCTCGGCGCACCAGGAGATTTTCTCCAGCAGCGCGGCTTGCTCGGCCGGCAGTGGCGGCCAGTTGCCGATCGCTGCGCCACGGATGTAGCCGAAGCACCATTCCTCGGCGAGCGTCACTGCCTGGCCCTGGTGCTCGGTTTCGTCGAAGCGCGCCTTGAAGCCCTGGGCGTCCGTCGCCAGTTGCGCGGCCAGGGTGTTGAGGTGGCGCACGCACAGTTCAAGGAAGCGCTGGGCTTCATCCACACGTTCCCATTGCGGGGTCTGGTCGCCAAATATCGCCGGGAACCACTGCGCCACATCCACCTGGGCCGGGCTGGACACCAGTGCGGTGAAGTAGCCGTCGAGTTCGGCGAGGTTAAGCACCGAATGGTCGTCGCCGTACTTGAGCAGGGTTTCTTCGATAAATTCCAGATCGGCGGGGGCGAGGGGTTGGGCGTGCATGGCATTTCCTTAAACGTCGAGCGCCGCGGTCAGGGCGGCTTAAAGCGCCAAGGATGGCGCTTGGCAAGGTTTTTTGCCAGTCCCGCTTTTGGCCGATGCGCCGTGGTGCACCCTTGTTATAGTTCGAGCCTTATCACTCGCCAGTCAGGGATCACTGCCATGTCCGAATACCAAGCTTTCGTCGTCGAACTCACCGGCAACGTTGCCCATGTGCAGATCAACCGCCCGGAAAAGATCAACGCGATGAACGCGGCGTTCTGGACCGAGATCATCGAGATTTTCCAGTGGGTCGAAGACACCGACGCCGTGCGCGCCGTGGTGCTCAGCGGCGCGGGCAAGGATTTCTCGTCGGGTATCGACCTGATCATGCTGGCGTCGGTGGCCAACGACTTCGGCAAGGACGTGGGCCGTAACGCGCGCCTGTTGCGGCGCAAGATCCTCGAACTGCAAGCCTCGTTCAATGCGGTCGACAACTGCCGCAAGCCGGTGCTGGCGGCGATCCAGGGTTACTGCATTGGCGGCGCCATTGACCTGATCAGCGCCTGTGACATGCGCTACGCCGCCGAGGGCGCGCAGTTCTCGATCAAGGAAATCGACATCGGCATGGCCGCCGACGTTGGTACTTTGCAGCGCCTGCCACGCATTATCGGCGATGGCATGCTGCGTGAACTGGCCTACACCGGCCGCGCGTTCGGCGCCGAAGAAGCGCGCAGCATCGGCCTGGTCAACCGCGTGTATGCCGATCAGCAAAGCCTGTTGGCCGGGGTGTTTGAAATTGCCCATGAAATCGCCGCCAAGTCGCCGATTGCCGTGACCGGCACCAAGGCCATGATCAGCTATATGCGTGACCATACGGTCAATGACGGTCTGGAATACGTTGCCACCTGGAACTCGGCTATGTTGCAATCCAACGACCTGCGTGTGGCCATCGCGGCCCATATGAGTAAGCAGAAACCCGAATTCGTGGATTGACTGACATGACCCCAGGCTGGATTACCACAACGCTGCTGGATAACGACGCCCCCGGCGGCTGGGCTGTCGCCCGTAGCCGCGAGGGCTTTTTGCATGACGCCAATGGCCCGCTGTTTCCGCGGGACTGGCTCAAGCGCCAGGACCTCTCGCTGTTCGCCGAACACGGCATCGGCCACCTCGATGGAGAGCCGGTGTACCTGCTGGAGCTGAATTGCGTCGCCGACGTGCCCGGCTGCAGCTGGCAGGGCCTGCGCGGTTTTATGCTGCAAGGCGATCACACCCTGTACAAAGTGCTGGGCTACGCCGCGCAGATCGGCACCTGGGCGCGCGAGCACCGTTTTTGCGGCAGTTGCGGCCAGGCCATGGTCCAGGTGCCACGCGAACGCGCAATGTACTGCCAGGCCTGCGACCTGCGCAGCTACCCACGCATTTCGCCGAGCATGATCGTGCTGGTGACCCGTGGCGATGAAATCCTGCTGGCGCGCTCACCGCGCTTTGTCACTGGGGTCTACAGCACCTTGGCGGGGTTTGCCGAGCCGGGTGAGTCGGCCGAAGACTGCCTGATCCGCGAAGTGCGCGAAGAAGTGCAGGTCGAGGTCAAGAATATCCAGTACATGGGCAGCCAATGCTGGCCGTTCCCGCATTCGATGATGCTGGGTTTCCATGCCGAGTACGCGGGTGGCGATATCGTGCCCCAGGCCGACGAGATCGAAGACGCGCAGTGGTTCAATATCCATGACCTGCCGCCGTTGCCGGCGTCACGTTCGATTGCGCGTTACCTGATCGACCTCTACCTGGCCCGCCGTCTAGGCCACGCTGAACCAGTGCTGCCAGGCTAGACGCACCGTCAGGCCGAGGACCACGGTGATAAACACCGGGCGAATGAATTTGGCGCCGCCGCTGATCGCGCTGCGTGCGCCAAAGAAAGCGCCCCCCATCACCGAAAAGCCCATCGCCAGGCCGACGATCCAGTCCACCGAGCCGTTGAAGATAAACACCGACAGCGCCGCCGCGTTGCTGACGAAGTTCATGCTGCGCGCCACGCCGCTGGCCTTTACCAGGTCGATGGGGTGCAGCAGCATTGTGCTGACGGTCCAGAACGCGCCCGTGCCGGGCCCGGCCACACCGTCGTAGAAGCCCAGGCCGAAGCCTTGGGTGGCTTGCCATTTTTTCTTGATCGGCGCGTCGGCGTCCAACGGCGCCTTGGGCGTGCCGCCGAACAGCAGGTAAAGGCCGCAGCCGAACACGATCACCGGAAGCATTTTGTTCAGGGTTTCGGCGGGCAGGTAGTGGGCGACCACGGCACCGGCCAGCGCACCGATCAGGGTGCCGACGATCGCGTGCACCCATTGGCGCGGGTGGAAGAGTTTGCGGCGGTAGAAGGTGAAACTGGCGGTGGCGGAGCCGAACGTCGAGCTGAGTTTGTTGGTGCCCAGCACCAGGTGCGGCGGCATGCCGGCGGTGAGCAGCGCCGGGGTGGTGAGCAGCCCGCCGCCACCGGCGATGGCATCGATGAAGCCGGCGATAAACGCCACGAAGGCCAGGATGGCGAGGGTAGTGAGGTCAACGCTGAGTTCGAAGGGCATGGGCAGGGCTTTTTGTCGGCGGGGCGCAGCGAAGGGGCTGCACCAAAGGCCTGCATCTTACCTGCCCGATAGACGCAGAGCCAAATGTGCGATCAGCCGTGACGCTTGTCCAGCCACTCCAGCGCCGTGCGCCAGATGCAAATCCCGAGGAAGTACGCCGACATCACCGACCACAACCCGAACGTCCACGGGTTAGTGTTGGGATAATCCACCACCATCAAAAAGCTGCACAGCAACCAAATCGTGGTCACTGCAATATTCAGCGGCATAAACCGCTTCACCCGGAACGGGTGCAAAAACTTCATCGGGGTCACGGTCAGCAGGGCCAGGCCGATCACCGTGAGCAAGGTCACCCAGGCGTCCGGCTGGATGATGTACACGCACAAGGCAACCACGTTCCAGGCCGCCGGGAAACCGACAAAGTAATTGTCCTTGCTCTTCATGTTCACATTGCAAAAGCAGAACAACGACGACACCAGGATCACCGATACGGTAAACAGATGGGTGAATTCCGGCAGGTCGATATAGCGGTAGATGAACAGCGCAGGAATAAACACGTAGGTCAGGTAATCAATCACCAGGTCCAGCACTGAGCCGTCGAAGCTCGGCAGTACCGTGCTGACATTCACCCGGCGCGCCAGGGAACCATCGACGCCATCCACCACCAGTGCCAGGCCCAGCCACAGCAGGCATGCCTTGGGTGAGTTTTCCAGCAGGGCCAGGGTCGCCAGGAAGGCCAGTACCACGCCGGTGGCGGTAAAGCCGTGGGCGCCCCAGGCTTTGAGTCTGGCTACATGCAGGGTCGATATCACGGGCGGTTCTCCAAAAAGTGAAACGGGGCAGCCGACAGTGTGACACCGTCGAGTCTGGCCGGGGAATGCAGGTATCGACCGGGAAGGGGGGGATAAGGTTCACCACCCGGTGTATTGCTTAGCGTAGCAAGCGTAGGACGTTTCGGCATCAGCCTTGGCGGAACACCAGGGCTTTCAGGCCACTTTGCGCGTCGATATCGGGAAATTCCGGCGGGTTTTCCAGCCGCTCCACGAAGCGCAGGCCCGGTGCTTCGCGGGTGACGCCGTCGATCAGGAAGTCTTCGCCGAACGCCGGGTCGTTCATGCAGGCCAGCACCGTGCCTTGTTGCGTGAGCAGGTCCGGCAGGCGGCGCAGGACACGCTGGTAGTCCTTGGTCAGCAGAAAGCTGCCTTTCTGAAAGGACGGTGGGTCGATGATCACCAGGTCGTAGGGGCCGCTGTGGGTGACCTTGGCCCAAGATTTGAACAAGTCGTGGCCCAGGAAGCTGACGTTGCTCAAGTCATGACCATTCAGGCGATGGTTGTCGCGGCCGCGGCTCAGGGCGCCACGCGCCATGTCGAGGTTGACCACGTGGTCGGCGCCGCCTTCAATGGCGGCCACGGAAAACCCGCAGGTGTAAGCGAACAGGTTGAGCACGCGCTGGCC
Source organism: Pseudomonas sp. (assembly GCF_049590575.1). GTDB lineage: Bacteria > Pseudomonadota > Gammaproteobacteria > Pseudomonadales > Pseudomonadaceae > Aquipseudomonas. The sequence continues at coordinate 1,293 of NZ_JBAWDE010000259.1, read as the reverse complement.
CTTGGCCTGTTCGCGCACCCAGTGGCGGCCGTAGCGCATGTCGAGGAACAACCCGCTGTTCTGTTTTTTACCCAGGTCGATCAGGTAGCGCAGACCGCCTTCGGTGATGATCAGTTCCTCAATCGCGTCACCCACCAGCCACTCGGTGGTGCTCTGGGGCAGATAGCGGTGCTGCAGCGCGAGCGTGTGCGCGCCGAATTGCGCCCAGTCGATCTGCAGCAACAGCTGCTTCAAGGCGTCCAGCTGTGCAGGCTCGGGTTCCTTGAACAGCGCCACCAGCACCACGCCTTGCAGCCAGTCCACGGTCAGTTGCTCCAGGCCCGGCCAGCAACGGCCACGGCCGTGGAACAGGCGGCGGGTTTCCGCCGGGGCGCTGGCCAGGGCAGTAAGCAGGTGGGCGTGCAAGGTGGCGAGGGCGTCTGGGGTCATCGTTAAACGTCAGTCATTGAGCGGGCGGCATTTTAAACACAGTTGTGGCTGTTGGTTAGAAAGAAGCGATCAGCGCCGGCCCGAACGCCTCTTTGAGGAACCCCGGCGCGATGTACCGCTCGTAATGCGCCTCGGACAGCAGGAAAAACTCGCGGTCGATCGCATCGCGCAAATCCGCCAGGCTGCGCTCGCGAAACTCCGGCAGCAGCGCCAGCCCGTAGGCATCCAGCTTGGAAATCACCCGCGCGCCCCGCGCAATCAGCTGGTAGGCCCAGCAGTAGGGCGACTGGTGCGGCATAAAGCGAATCTTGCGGTCTTCCAGCTGCTGGCGCAGGCGCTGCGGGTCGAACACTTCCAGCTTGCTGGCCATCACCTGCACCAATAGCTGTTCGAGGCGCAGCCATACCGCCTGTTTTTCGTCGGCGTTGTAGCCATTCCACTGGATGACTTCATGGTGATAACGCTTGCAGCCCCGGCAGACCAGGTCACCGTAAACGGTGGAGCACAGGCCGACGCAAGGGGTCTTGATGGTTTGGTTAGGCATAAATAGTTGTACGCAGTCTTAAGAACACAGATAGGCATGTGGGAGCAGGCTTGCTCGCGAATACGCAGTGTCAGTCACTGTAACGGGTTCTGATACACCGCTTTCGCGAGCAAGCCCGCTTCCACATTTTTAGATCTGCGTCGAAGATTAATCCCAGCTCAGCGCGCCGCCAGTCTGGTACTCGATCACACGGGTCTCAAAGAAATTCTTCTCTTTCTTCAAATCCATAATCTCGCTCATCCAAGGGAACGGGTTAGTCGTCCCCGGATACTCTTCCTTCAGCCCAATCTGCGACAGACGACGGTTCGCGATGAACTTGA
>NZ_JBAWDE010000258.1:0-12624 GCF_049590575.1 Pseudomonas sp. | reverse complement strand
GTATAGGCGCGCCGCTGCGTTGCATCAGGTCCGGGCGATTGACCCCGGCCGCCGCGACGCGAATCAGCACCTCGCCAGCCTGGGGCGTCGGCACCGGGCGCTGTGTCAGCACGAGCACTTCAGGCCCGCCCGGTTCGCGGGCAATGACGGCTTTCATACGGTCCAGTCGTCCGGCACGACAGCGATCACGTCGATTTCCATCAGCCATTCCGGCTGGCCCAGCCCGGAAATCACCAGCCCGGTGGAAATCGGGAACACGCCTTTGAGCCATTTGCCCACCTCCTGATACACCGGTTCGCGGTAGCGCGGGTCGATCAGGTAGGTGGTGGTTTTGACGATGTGCGACAGGTCGGAGCCGGCCTCTTCCAGCAGTTGCTTGACGTTTTTCATCGCCTGCTCGGCCTGGGCACGCGGGTCGCCGAGGCCGACCAGGTTGCCGTCGAAGTCGGTGCCGATCTGGCCGCGCACATAAATGGTGTTGCCGGCGCGCACCGCCTGGCACAGGTCGTTGTCCAGCGCCTGGTTGGGGTAGGTCTGCTTGGTGTTGAACATGCGGATGCGGGTGTGGGTAGGCATAACGGCAACTCATCGGCAGCGGGATGAGCTCAGCTTCACATCGCGCCCGTTCTCGCGAAACCAGCATTTGCGCAGGGTAGTGCTTAGGAAAAACCGAAGCCGGTGCAGGTCATCGGCTCGTGCCTGACCCGGCACGAACCCTGCAACGCGACCCGTACAGTCATTGTTGAGGGGCAGGCGTAATGCTCAGTCGTATTACTCAGCGTCAACTGGAGTATTTCGTTGCGTCGGGAGAGGCGGGCAGCATCAGCGCTGCCGCTGAACGCATTCATGTGTCATCGCCGTCGATCTCGGCGGCCATCACCCATATGGAGGCCGAGCTGGGCATCCAGCTGTTTATTCGGCATCACGCCCAAGGCATTTCCCTCACGGCGGTGGGGCGCCAGGTGATGCAGGAAGCCAAGCAGATTCTGGAGCAGATGAGCAACCTCTACACCATCGCTTCGGAGTCATTGAACACGGTGCGCGGGCCGTTGCGAGTAGGCTGCCTGGAGTCGCTGGCGCCGATGATCACCCCGGAGTTGGTGTTTGGTTTTGGTCGTGCGTTTCCCGGCGTGCGGCTGACCCAGGCCGAGGGTAACCACGAGGAATTGCTGGAAAAATTGCGCAGCGGCGAGCTGGACATCGCCCTGACCTATGACCTGGTGACCAGCCCGGACATCGACTTCCAGCCCCTGGCACAGCTGCCGCCGTATGTGATGGTCGGCGAGTATCACCCGCTGGCGAGCTTGCCGGCGGTGAGCATGCAAGACCTTGAAGCCTACCCGGTGGTGCTGCTCGACACGCCCTGGAGCCGTGACTATTTCCTCAGCCTGTTCATGCAGGCGGGCACCACGCCGAACATCATCATGCGTTCCACCAACCTCGAAACGGTGCGCGCGATGGTCGGCAACGGGATCGGCTATTCCTTTGCGAATGCGCGGCCCAAATCCAATGTGTCGCAGGACGGCAAACGTGTGATCCGCCTGCGCCTGGCGGGCTCGCACCGGCCGATGCGGCTGGGCTACGCCACGGCGAGCAACACCCAGCTGTCGCGGGTGGTGTCGGCGTTTGCCGAGCGCTGCCGCATGTTTGTCTCCGACCAATACATCCCCGGCATGGCGCCGCCGAGCTTTTTTGACCCGCATGCGGTGCGGGTGCTGAGTGGTGTGAGCTGAGGTTGCACTAAAAAGTGGCGTGCATTCAGGCGTGCACCCTTTCGGCCAGGGCAAGCTGCCCAGGAACACTGCAGGGCCCCCTCCCACCTGTGCCCTGCGGTGCTCTGAGGTCTGCGTAGGTTCTACCTACCCAGTGCGCCGGGTTTTACGAATTGACCCTAAGCCCCCATCCCCACGACTCTCATCCCATCGATGCAGATCAACTTCTTTATTTGTTCAGGGCACCGCGACGATGACATTCGACTGGCATTACATGTTTGGTTTACTCGGCGATGCCGAGTTCTGGCGCGCGACGTGGACGGTGATCAAGCTCAGCACCCTGACCTGGGTCTTGAGCATCGGCCTGGGCTTTCTGCTGGCGCTGGCCAAGCAATCCAAACAGCCGCTGTTGAGCGTTCCGGCGCGTGGCTATATCTGGTTGTTCCGCAGCCTGCCGCTGCTGGTGCTGCTGATCTTTATCTACAACTTGCCCCAGGCGCTGCCCGGCACCTCGGCGGTGCTGGCCGACCCGTTCTGGTCCGGCCTGCTGGCGCTGGTGATCTGCGAAACGGCGTATGTGGCCGAGATCCATCGCGGTGGTTTGCTCTCGATCCCCAAGGGGCAGGGCGAAGCGGCGCGGGCGCTGGGCTTGAGGTTTTTCGGCACCCAGTGGCGCGTGGTGATCCCGCAGGCGTTGCGGGTGGCGTTGCCCTCGCTGGCCAACGAATACATTTCCATCGTCAAGCTCACCTCGCTGGTGTCGGTGATCTCGCTGACCGAGATTCTGATGGTCGGCCAGCGCCTGTACTCGCAGAACTTCCTGGTGATCGAGACCATGGCGGCGGTGGCGTTCTTCTACGTGTTTATCGTCACCGTGTTCGATTTTTTGCTCAAACGCCTGGAGCGCTTTCTCGACGTCAACCAGCGCACTGTGTCCCGCGTGCCGGACGCGGCGGTGCTGGCCCTGGCGACCCAACAGCAGGTCGCCGTGCAGCGTCCGGCCAACACCGGCGTCGCCGCGCTGCAAGCCGCGCGGTTGCACAAGGCTTACAACGACATTGAAGTGCTGGGCTCGGTCAACCTGCAGATCCAGCCGGGTGAAGTGGTGTCGGTGATCGGGCCTTCCGGCTCGGGTAAAACCACGCTGATCCGCCTGCTCAACGGCCTGGAGCAACTGGACAACGGCGAGATCCATATCAACGGCCTGCCGTTCATTCACTTGAGCAAAGTCGGCGCGCAGAAACCGCAATTCATCGAGCACGCCGAGCATCGGCTGACCATCGGCATGGTGTTCCAGAGCTTCAACCTGTTCCCGCATTTGAGCGTACTCGACAACCTGCTGATGGCGCCGAAGTACCACCGCCTGGGCACTGTCTCCGAACTCAAGCAACAGGCCTACGCGCTGCTGCACAAGGTCGGCATGCTCGACCACGCCTGGAAGTACCCCCACCAGCTCTCTGGCGGCCAACAGCAACGTGTGGCTATCGCCCGCGCCTTGATGATGCGCCCGCAGATCATGTTGTTCGACGAGCCCACCTCGGCGCTCGACCCGGAGAAAGTCAACGAAGTGCTGCAAGTCATCGAGGCCTTGGCCGAGGAGGGCATCACCATGGTGATCGTCACCCACGAGATGAATTTTGCCTTCAAGGTCTCCGACCGGATTGTGTTCATGGAGAAGGGGCGCGTGGTCTGCGACGACACGCCCGATGCATTGCGCAGCGGCCACAACCCACGCGTGGAGGCGTTCCTCAAGGACGTCTCGCTGGCGTGACCTGTTTAACGTTCAGGAAACACTAAAATGATCGAGCAAGCTCAAATCGAACAATTCCAGCGTGACGGATTCCTGGTGGTAGAAGGCGTGTTGTCGCCGGACAAAGTGGCCGCGTTGCAGCACGACTTCGACCAGTGGGTAGAAGACAGTCGAAGCCACGCGGAAGGCTGGGGCGCCACCGTGGATGGCCGTGCGCGGTTCGACCTGGAAGGCGACCACCGCCCGGATCACCCCTCGCTGCGCCGAGTGAGTTCGCCCACCGAGATTTCCCCGGCCTACGAGCGCGTGGCACTGCACTCGCGGATGGCGGCGATTTCCGCGCAGTTGGTCGGCGCCCAGGGGGCACGGTTTCACCACAGCAAAATCAACTCGAAACTGCCGCACACCGCGACCCAGGTGAAGTGGCATCAGGACTTTCTGTTCACGCCTCACAGCAACGACGACATCGTCACCGCCTTGCTGATGGTCAGCGAAGTGACCCCGCAGAACGGCCCGCTGAATGTTATCCCCGGCAGCCATAAAGGCCCGTTGTGGTCGCACTGGCAGAACCAGCGTTTTACCGGCGCGGTGGACGACGCGGTGGTCGAAGAGCACTGCCAGCAACCGGTCGCCTGTTACGGCCCGGCCGGCTCCGTGTGCTTTATGCATACCCGTCTTTTACATGCTTCGAGCCCTAACGAGACCGAACTCCCGCGCACTCTATTCATCAGCGTCTACGCCGCTGAAGACGCGCTGCCATTCGGCGAAAACCCTTTGCCCAGCGCACACGCCGGCCTGCTGGTGGCCGGTGAAGAAAGCGGTTTGGTGCGCTCCACGGACAACCATATGCGCTTGCCGCAGAAACCCCGTGGCGCGTCGTTTTTTGTGCAACAGGCCGGCCAGGATGCCGCGACTGCCTAACCTCCTAAACCCCTTGCAGGTAATGACCATGACAGCGTTTCAGAAAAGTGTTCGCCCCCTTGCCGTGTGCCTGCTGGGCGCTGCGGTTGCACTGACCTCGTTGGCGGCTTCGGCGTTCCAGCAGGAAGGCAAGATCATCGCCGGTTCCGACGTGACCTTCTTCCCCTATGAGTACATGGATAACAACAAGCCGGCAGGCTTCGACATCGAGTTCATGGACGGCCTTGGCAAGGTCATGGGGCGCAAGGTCGAAACCCTCGACACGCGCTTTCCCAACCTGATCACCGGCCTGCAAGCCGGGCGTTTCGATGTGACCAACTCGTCGATGTACATCACCGCCGAGCGCGTCAAGGTCATCGACATGATCCCCTACCTGAAAAGCGGCGAGTCGATCCTGACCCTCAAGGACAGCGCCTTCCAGCCCAAGACCCCGGAAGAGTTCTGCGGCCACAAGATCGGCTCCATGGGCGCCACCTCGTGGCTGGCGCAGATGAACAAACTCTCGGCTGAATACTGCGTGGCCAAGGGCTTGAAGCCGATCCTGATCAGCGAATACAGCACCGACCCGCAAACCACCCAAGCCCTACTGGCGCATGCGGTTGAGGCACAGATCACCGACGCCGCGGTGGCGCGGGGCGTGATCGACAAGCTGGGTAATCGCGTGGTGATTTCTTCCGACACCTTGATTTACCCGGTGCTTAACGGCTTTGGCGTGAAGAAGGGCAATGACACGGTGAAAAAAGCCCTGCTCGACGGCCTGGAAAAATACCGCGCCACCCCTGAATACGCGGCGTTGCTCAAGAAGTACAACTTCGAGGCACCGACCGACGCCGACCTCGCGGCCTTGATGCCCAAGTAAGCCTGACGCGCGTGCCGCAGCCTGCTGCGGCCGCGCCCTGCGGAGACCGATTCATGGCGTTATCCCACGAAGAACAGACGCGCATCGACCTGGCGGCGACCTTTCGCATCATTGCCCACCTGGGCATGCACGAAGCGGTGGCCAACCACTTCAGCGCTGCCGTGTCGGCCGATGGCAAACAGTTTTTGCTCAACCCGAAGTGGAAGCACTTCTCGCGGATTCGCGCCAGTGACCTGCTGTTGTTGAACGCGGACGACGCGTCCTGTGCCGACAACCCGAACGTCGACGCCACCGCCTGGTCGATCCACGGGCAGATCCACCGGCTGCTGCCGCACACCCGCGCCGTGCTGCATTTGCACCCGGTCTACACCACGGCCGTGGCGTGCCTGGCCACGCCGCACATCCCGCCGATTGACCAGAACACTGCGCGCTATTTCAACCGCGTGGCGGTGGACGAACTCTACGGCGGCATGGCCGACACCGAGGCCGAAGGCGCACGCCTGGCCGGGCTGCTCGACGGCAAGAGCCGCTTACTGATGGGCAACCATGGCGTGATGGTCACGGCAGCGTCCATCGGCGAAGCCTTTGACGATATCTGGACCCTGGAGCGCTCCTGCCAGATCCTGGTGACGGCCTGGTCCACCGGGCAGCCGCTGCGCCTATTGTCGGATGAAGTGGCGGAGAAAACCGCGCGGGGCTGGGAAGGCATTGCGGATTTTTCGCGCCAGCATTTTGAAGAAATGAAGCAGTTGATGATCGACGCCGACCCATCGGTACTCGATTGAGGGCTTTTTTATGACGTTTTCGGTTGTTGCTCGCTGCGAAGAAACCGGCCAGTTGGGTATCGCGATCAGCTCTTCGAGCATTGCCGTGGGCGCCCGTTGCCCGTGGTTGCGCGCCGGGGTGGGCGCGGTGGCTTCGCAGAACATCACCTTGCCGAGCCTGGGGCCGCAGATTCTGGACGTGCTGGAGCAGGGCACTGCGGCGAGTGAGGCTTTGGCAGCGATGCTTGCCGGTGAGCCGCACAGTGAGTATCGCCAGGTCACGGTGATTGACTGCGCGGGGCGCACCGCGCATTTCAGCGGCGCGCAGACTCTTGGTATTCACCGTGCGTTGAGCGGTGAGCAATGCGTGGCGGCGGGCAATATGTTGGCCAACCCAGGCGTGATCGACGCCATGGTGCGCGCGTTCGAAAGCGCCTCGGGGCATCTGGCCGAGCGCTTGCTGGCCGCGATGCACGCCGGCCAGGCCCAGGGTGGCGAGGCCGGGCCGGTGCATTCGGCCGCCTTGCTGGTGGTCGACGATTTGCTCTGGCCCATCGTCAACCTGCGTGTGGATTGGGCCGATGAAGACCCGATCGGCGCCCTCGATCAGCTCTGGCAGGCGTATCGCAGCCAACTGCAGGACTACATCGACCGCGCCATCAACCCGCAGATCGCACCAGGTTACGCGGTACCGGGAGATGAGCGATGAGCAGCAGCCGCGACCTGCTGGCGCAACTGGTGCGTTTCGACACCACCAGCCGTGAATCCAACCTGGCGTTGATCGACTTTGTGCGCACCTACCTGCTCGATCACGGCGTGGCCTGCGAGCTGGTGTACAACGCGCACAAGAGCAAGGCCAACCTGCTGGCGACCATCGGCCCGGCCGAGGCGCCGGGTATCGTGCTGTCCGGGCATACCGACGTGGTGCCGGTGGACGGCCAGCGCTGGACGGTCGCGCCGTTTGAACTCACGGAAAAAGACGGCAAGTTGTTTGGGCGTGGCACCGCCGACATGAAGGGCTATATCGCCTGTGTGCTGGCCAGCGTGCCGGCGTTGGTCAAGGCGTCGCTGCGCATGCCGGTGCATATCGCGCTGTCGTACGACGAAGAGGTGGGTTGCCTGGGCGTGCGCTCGTTGATCGAGCGGTTCCACGGGCAAGCGGTCAAGCCGCTGCTGTGCGTGATCGGCGAACCCACCGAGCTCAAGCCGGTGCTCGGCCACAAAGGCAAACTGGCGGTGCGCTGTGAAGTGCACGGCGTGGCCTGCCATTCGGCCTACGCACCGGCCGGTGTGAATGCCATCGAATATGCCGCACGGTTGATCGGTGAGCTGGTGCGGCTCGGGGAAACCCTCAAGGCGCCAGAGCAACTGGACGAGCGGTTTGACCCGCCATTTTCCACGGTGCAAACCGGCGTGATCAGCGGCGGCAAGGCGCTGAATATCGTCCCGCAAAATTGTACGTTTGATTTTGAAGTGCGCTCATTGCCGGCGCAGGACCCCTGGCTCGTGACGCACCAATTGCGCCGCTATGCCGAGCAGGCTCTGTTACCGGCAATGCAGGCCGTGAGCGAGCAGTGCGCGATCAATTTCAGCGAGTTGTCGAGCTACCCGGGTCTGGCCACCTCGCTGGAAAGCCAGGCGGCGGAGTGGGTTGCGCAGTTCTGCGGCTCGCGGGACTACGGCACCGTCGCATTCGGGACTGAAGGCGGGCTGTTTGACCAGGCCGGTATTCCCACCGTGGTCTGCGGGCCGGGCAGTATGGAGCAGGGCCACAAGCCGGATGAATTCATCAGCCTGGAACAACTGGATGCGTGCGACCGAATGCTGGAGCGGGTGTTGGGGTTTGTGAGCCATTAAGACCTCCCCACATTGTCCTGTTACGCGATTTTACTGGCGGCCTCTCAGAAACAAGCACTTATAGATTCGACCGACTGCTTGTGCAGGGACTGGGCTAGGTTTTTGTCTACCGGATCTCACCGGTATTAAAAAATCACTAGCATCAGACAGGAGTAGCCAGTAGGCTACATGTGAATCTGTGACGAATTCGATCGGCAGGACGCCGGAGTTTGATACATGGCTCGACGGCATGAAGGATATTGGCGGGAAAGTGGCTGTTCTGACCCGGTTGGACCGAGCCGAAGAAAACAGTTTCGGCGACTGCGAACCTGTAGGTGACGGCCTGAGTGAAATGCGTGTTTTTGTCGGGCCCGGCTACAGAATTTATTTTGTACGCACCGGCATCGCCGCCTACCTGATGTTGTGGGGCAGTGATAAAACCGACCAGAGCAGGGGAATCAAACGGGCAAAAGAGATCCTCAATGCCCTGAGAGGTAGATGACATGAGCGAATCGACATTCAAACCAGAGGACATGCCAATCCTCGATCTTGATACCTCCGGCTCCAGTGTCTATGAAGCTTCGCGCTTCCTCGACAGCCCGGAGGTCATCAGTGCTTATCTGGCGCAAAGCATGAAGTCCCAGGACCCCAGGATCCTGATGAAGGCGCTGGCCGAGGTTGCCAAGGCCCAGGGCGTGAACAAGGTGGCGGAAGCGGCAGGGGTGAATCGCGAGAGTCTGTATAAAACCCTGAAGGGTGGGTCCAAGACCCGATACGAGACGGTCCAGAAGCTGATGCTGGCGCTGGGCGTGGAGCTGACCGTGCAGCCGATCAAACGACCGCACTCGGTGAAATAACGCAGATCAGAGGTGGGCGCTCTACAGCGCCCACCTCTTTTTTTGCCTTGGGCTATCAGCGCACCAGGCACGGCTGCTTGTTGTTGAAGCGCCAGCCCGGAATCAAAAACTGCATCGCCACGCTGTCATCCCGTGCGCCAAGGCCCATGCCTTTGTACAGCTCGTGGGCCTTGGCCACGGCGTCCATGTCGATGTCCACGCCCAGGCCCGGCTTGGCCGGGACCTGCACGTAGCCGCCTTCGATTTTCAGCGGCGCCTTGGTCAGGCGTTGGCCGTCCTGCCAGATCCAGTGGGTGTCGATGGCAGTGATCTCGCCCGGCGCAGCGGCGGCCACCTGGGTGAACATCGCCAGGGAAATATCGAAGTGGTTGTTGGAGTGCGAGCCCCAGGTCAGGCCCCAGTCGTTGCACATTTGCGCGACGCGCACCGAGCCTTGCATCGTCCAGAAATGCGGGTCGGCGAGGGGGATGTCCACCGATTGCAACTGGATCGCGTGGCCCATTTCGCGCCAGTCGGTGGCGATCATGTTGGTGGCGGTTTTCAGGCCGGTGGCACGGCGGAACTCAGCCATGACTTCGCGACCCGAGTAGCCGTTTTCTGCGCCGCAGGGGTCTTCGGCATAGGCGAGTACGTGGTGCTGGTCGCGGCACAGGCGGATCGCCTCTTTGAGTGACCACGCACCGTTCGGGTCGAGGGTAATGCGCGCATCCGGGAAGCGTTCGGCCAGTGCGGTGACGGCTTCGATTTCCGCATCACCACTCAGTACGCCGCCCTTGAGTTTGAAGTCGTTGAAGCCGTATTTGGCTTTGGCGGCCTCGGCCAGGCGCACCACCGCCTCGGCGGTCAGCGCGGTTTCATGGCGCAGGCGGAACCAGTCGTCATCGGCGTCTGCCTCGTTGCGGTAGGCCAGGTCGGTGGCGGTGCGGTCGCCGACATAGAACAGGTAGCCGAGCATTTTAACTGCATCGCGCTGCTGTCCTTCGCCGAGCAAGGCGGCCACCGGCACTTCAAGGAACTGCCCCAGCAGGTCGAGCAGCGCGGCTTCCATGGCGGTGACTGCATGGATGGTGATGCGCAGGTCAAAGGTTTGCAGGCCACGACCGGCCGAGTCGCGGGAGGCGAAGGTGCTGCGCATCTGGTTGAGGATGCGCTGGTACTGGCCGATGGGTTGGCCGATCACCAGGCTGCGTGCGTCTTCCAGGGTCTCGCGGATGCGCTCGCCGCCCGGCACTTCGCCGACGCCGGTGTTGCCGCTGCTGTCCTTGAGAATCACGATATTGCGCGTGAAGTAGGGGCCGTGGGCGCCGCTGAGGTTGAGCAACATGCTGTCGTGGCCGGCAACCGGGATGACGTGGAAATGGGTGATTACAGGGGTATTCATGGCGAGTTCCTGATTAAGCTCAAAGAGGTTTGCTGATGGCGGCGCTGGTGCGCACTGCGCCGGGCGAGGCGAGCACGGCAGAGGGCGAGGTCTTGGCAAAGAACACCAGGATCGCCGCAAGCACCGAGGTGCCCGCCAGGCCGTAGAGGCCGCCCTGGATCGAGCCGGTGGTCTGCTCCAGGAAGCCGAAGGTGGTAGGCGCCACGAAGCCGCCGAGGTTGCCGATGGAGTTGATCAGCGCGATCACGGCGGCGGCGATGCGCACGTCCAGGTAGCCCTGGGGGATCGGCCAGAACAGCGAAGACGCCGACTTGAAACCGATGGCCGCAAAACAGATCGCCACAAAGGCGAAAATCGGCCCGCCGGTGGTGGACATGAACATGCCCGCGGCGGCAATCAGCAGCGCTGCCGCGACCCAGGCTTGCTGGAACTTGAACTTGCCCGACAGCGAAGCGAAGGCGTACATGGCGATGATCGAGATCAGCCACGGGATCGAGTTGAAGAAACCGACCTGTATGTCACTCAAGTCACCCATCTTTTTGATGATGCTCGGCAGCCAGAAAGTGGCGGCGTAGATCGTCAGCTGGATGCAGAAGTACAGGGCGCAGAACAGCAGGATCTGGCGGTCCTTGAGCAGCTGGCCGATGGTCGGTTTGACGCTGGTCAGGGCTTCACGCTCGCGCTGTTCCTGATCGATAGCGTCGACCAGCGCATCCTGTTCTTCGCGGGTCATCCACTTGGCGTCGTGGGGTTTGGAGTCCAGCCAGAACCACACAAAGAACCCCAGCGCCACGGAGGCCAGGCCTTCGATGGCAAACATCCACTGCCAGCCATGGAAGCCGAACCCTTCGATTTGCAGGAGTGCCCCTGACAGCGGCCCGGAGATCAGTGAAGCAACTGCCGAGCCGCTGAGGAAGATTGCAATCGCTTTGCCGCGCTCCACGCCGGGCAGCCAGCGAGTGAAGTAGTAGATCACCCCAGGGAAAAAGCCCGCCTCGGCCACGCCCAGCAGAAAACGCAGGATGTAGAAGTGGGTTTCGTTCTGGATGAACGCCATCAGTGTGGCGACGATGCCCCAGGTGAACATGATGCGGGTCAGCCAGATACGCGCGCCGACCTTTTGCAGCAGCATGTTGGAGGGCACTTCGAAGAGGGCGTAGCCAATGAAGAACAACCCGGCGCCGAACCCGTAGGCGGCTGCGCCGATGCCCAGGTCATGCTCCATGTGCGTGCGCACGAAGCCGATATTGACCCGGTCGATGTAGTTGAGGATGAACATGATCACGAACAGTGGGAGCACGTGGCCCTTCACTTTGCTCACGGCGCGCGCGAGGACCGAATCACTTTCTGGTGCGGCAGATGTGTGGTTTGAATTGTTCACAATTCAAAACTCCCCCTGATTTATTTTTATGCGGGTTTGCGTGTCTTGTTGATAGACATCATACAAGTTGTTTTCTTGAGCAGGCAATGTGGGCTGAATGTTTTTGTGCTTATAAGGTGAGAGGTAAATTGCTGGATTTGGTTATTTGTCGGTAATCATTGGGTTTTGTCAGGTTTTTTTGGTGAGGGGCGGAGTTTTGCGGTCAGCGAGTAAGATGATTGGATTTGCCTGATAAAGATTACTTGTCATACAAGTGTTCGCTCGATCAATCAATGCAGCCTTGCCTTAGAGCGGAGTGTTAAGCTCGCCCCAGCCAACCCCGTGGACCCGCAACAATGCCGATTGACAGTGGACCCCTCGTCCGTAGACGTTCCAATAACCTCGCCCAGGGCGTGGTCGACGCGCTGACCCAGCGCATCCTGCTCGGGCAGCTCAAGCCCGGCGAAAAACTGCCGTCGGAATCCACCATCGTGGCTGAGCACGGGGTGAGCCGCACGGTGGTGCGTGAAGCCATTTCCAAATTGCAGGCTTCCGGGCTGGTGGAGACGCGCCACGGCATCGGCACCTTTGTGCTGCAGCAACAGACCCGGCAGGGCCTGCGCCTGCATGTGGACACGGTTGCCAGCGTGCGCAACATGCTCGAGTTGCGCCTGGGCCTGGAGGTGCAGGCCGTGGCGCTGGCCGCGCTGCGCAGGAGCGAGGAGCAATTGGCGCATATGCGCGCTGCGCTGGACGATTACCAGGCTTCACTGGCGAACAACGACAGTTGTGTGGAAGAGGACAAGCGCTTCCATCAACTGATCGCCGAGGCCACCGGCAATACCTTCTTTACCGAGATCATGCTGCATTTGGGCAATGCGATGATCCCGCGTACCCAGGTCAAAGATGCCGAGCGCGGCGGCGCTGACTTTGCCAGATTGGGACAGTTGGCGAACCTGGAACATGAAGCGATCTTCAATGCGATCAAACGCCAGGACCCCGATGCCGCCCGCGCGGCGATGGTGTTGCACCTGACCAACAGCCGGGACCGGTTTTCGGGTGAGTAACGTTGTAGTGATAAGGAAGTGCAGTTGAACGAACACACTTTGTCCAAGCGCCTGGAGCGCGTGGCCGCACAGATGCCGGCTGGCGCGCGCCTGGCGGATATCGGCTCGGACCACGCC
>NZ_JBAWDE010000257.1:0-10470 GCF_049590575.1 Pseudomonas sp. | reverse complement strand
GCGTGCGTGCATCCAGGCGCATGGCGGCGAGCTGGTCCTGGAGAACCGCCCACCGGCCGGCCTGTGCGCGGTGGTGCGGTTGCCGGCTGCGCTCTAGAAATTCAGCGTGGCGCCCATCCACAGCGTGCGGCCGTAGTTCACCGTGCCGTAGGTTTCATCGTCCAGGCGCTTGTCGGTGAGGTTGTTGAGCGAGGCATTGAGGGTCAGCGAATCGCTCACGTCATACGAGCCGCCGAGGTCGGCTGTGGTGTAGCCCGGCGCTGGCTCGTCGGTGAGGGTGTTGCCGGTTTCTTCACCGTAGTAGCTCAGCGAGGCCCAGGCCTGGGTGCGGTCGTTGATCATCCACTCGCTACGCACATTGGCTTTTTGCTTGGGGGTCAGCGCCAGCGGCGCACCTTTGTTGGCGCCGCTTTTTTGCTCGGAATCGGTGTAGGTGTAGTTGGCCTTGAGCAGCACGCTGGGGTTGATGTCCCATTGGCCGTTGAGCTCCACGCCCTGGATGATCGCTTTATCGACGTTGACGCGCTCCATGATGATGTAGTTGTTCCAGCGGCGGTCGGTGGTGACGGTCGAGAGCTTGTCCTGGAAGTCGTTGTAGAACAGCGTCACGCCACCGGACAGGTTGTCGCGGTTGCTCCACAGCGCCGAGACTTCATAGTTGGTGCTGGTTTCGGGCTTGAGGTCCGGGTTGCCGAACATCACAAAACGATTGCGCCGCAGGTAGGCGTAATCCTCGACCACCGCGCGCAGTTCCGGCGCTTTGAAACCGCGCGCAACCCCGCCTTTGAGCGTCCACTGTTCGGTGGCACGCCATACTCCGTACACGCGCGGGCTGACATGGGCGCCGTACTGTTCGTGCTCGTCCAGGCGCAGGCCGGTGGTCAGGGCAAAGCTGTCGGTGACTGACCATTCGTTCTCGGCAAACAAGGCTTTTTGCACCACCGAGAATTGATAGTCGACGCGGTCGCCCAGGCCCTGGTTCCAGTCGGTCAGTTCGCTTTCATTCCATTGCACGCCGACGGTGCTGACGTTATGCGCGGTAGGCACCACCAGCTTGGCGTCGAACACGGTGTTCTTGACCTCGGGTTTGCGCCCGTAGATATCGGTTTGCGCCGGCGTGGCCTTGCCTTCGCGGCTGGAGGTTTCCTGGGACAGCGCGACGTCCGAGGTAGCCCAGCCCCAACGCCCCTGGTGCGACAGCGACCAGTGATCACGGTTGTTTTCCTGCTCGCGGGTGGCCCAGTTGGCACTCATGCCGTCACCGTTTTTCAGGCGCGTGGCGCCAGCTTCCAGCAGGATGTCGTGGTCGAGGGTCGGGGTGAAGGCCAGGCGCGCGGTGAGGTCACGGTGGTCGGCTTTACTGAAGCCATTGGTCTGCTCGATGTCGTCATCGGCCTGGCGATCCAGGTAGCGGCCCCAGACCTGCAAGCCAAGCAGATCCTCCTTGAGCGGGCCGCTGAGGTAAAACTGGCTCTGGCGGGCGTTGCCCTGGTCGCTGTGCTGGCGCGCCGAGTAGTCATAACCGATCGAGCCGCCCCAGGTCGGCGACACCTTGCGCGTGATCACGTTGATCACCCCACCGATGGCGTCCGAGCCGTACAGCGACGACATCGGCCCGCGCACCACTTCGATACGTTCGATGGCGGCGGCCGGCGGCACAAAGCTCTGTTCGTAGCCACTGTTGCCGTTGACCCGCGATTCACGCGCGCTCTGGCGTTTGCCGTCGACCATGATCAGGGTGTAATCGGCCGGCATGCCACGGATCGAGATGTCGGTTTCATTCGCCCCGCCATTCACCGTCACGCCTTCCACATCGCGTACCGCGTCGCCAAGGTCGCGGTAGGATTTACGGCGCAATTGCTCGCCGTCGATCACCGTCACCGACGCCGGTGCGTCTTCCACACTTTGGGCAAAGCCGGACGCAGTTACCACCACATCATTGAGTTCCAGTGCAACGGGCTCATCGGCGTGGGCGTGCAGGCTGGCGGCCACCAGCAGGGCCAGGGGCGAAAAACGAAAGGCAGGAAGCATGGGCGAACACCTTGGGATTAGTCTCAAAAGAGAATCGTAATCATCCAGCCCGCCATACCTTGGACAAAGTGTGACAACTCAAGCCGCCGAAACCAGCGCCGGGCGCCGCTCGCGCAGCAGGTAAAAGGCCACACACGCCGCCAGCGCAAAACCGCCCTGGATCATGATCATCGGTGTGGCGCTGCCGTCGCGCAGATGGCTCAGCAGCAGGCCGCTGCAGGTCGCGCCGAACATCTGCGCAAACCCCATCAACCCGGCCGCCAACCCCGCGCGGTGTGCGTTGGGCATCACCGCGCCGGTCACCGAGCCGGGCAATACCAAGCCGCCGCCGAGGGTCACCAGGGCAACCGGAATATCCAGGCCGAGTACCGACAGGCCGAACAGCTGATAAATCACCACGGCCGACACCCCGCCAAGCGCCACCAGCGTCACGCCCATTGCCACAATCCGTTGCGGCCCCAGGCGCAGGATATTGCGCCGGGTGTAGGTGGAACCCACGATCAGCATCGACACAATCAACCCGAAATTGATGCCGTATTCCAGGCTGCTGAAGCCCAGCAGGTTGATAAACACCGCGGATGAACCGGCGATCACCGCAAACATGGCGCCGTAGGTACAGGCCAGCGCCACCGCGAAAGCGCGGTACTGGCGACCCTTGAGCAAGTCCAGGTATTGCCCGCCCAGGGTGCGCCAGTGGCCGGCCTTGGGGTCGAGAAAGTGAGTGCTCTCGCGGAAAAACAGCAGCGCCAGCAGCAACACCCCACTGCCGATGGCCAACGCCAGGATGATCGGCGCGTGCCAGCCGAACAGTTTGATCAACAACCCACCGATCATCGGCGCGACGACGATGGCGTAGAGCATGCCGATCATGGTCAGCGCCAGGGCCGGCCCGGCGTCGGCCTTCCACACATCGCGCACCACGGTGCGCGCCAATACCAACGCGGCACAGGCGCCGAGGCCTTGCACTACGCGGGCAACAATAAATTGCTGGATGTCGCTGACCAGCAGCATCGACAGGGTCGCCAGCACATACAACGCCAGGCCGCCGATCAGCACCGGGCGACGGCCGATACGGTCCGACAGCGGCCCGAACACCAACTGGCCCAGGCCAAACGCGGCGACAAACGCCGACAGCGCCATCAAAGCCGAACCGGGCGGTGCCAGCAGCGCCTGCTCGATGGCGCCGAGGCCTGGAATCATCAATTGGGTCGAGACTTCACCCAGTGCCGTCAGGGCCACCAGTAAAAACAACAGGTTTCGCGAGGCGGCCGGGACGTTTGCCATGGGAGATATCCGGGGGCTGGATTAATTTATATTTCGACCATAATATGCGTAAAAAATTATGTCCATAATTTTTTGTCCGCCGACCGAAAGCATCCCCCCGGAGCCCGACATGAACCCTCTCCCCCTGCGTCTTCTTACGCCCCTGGCGCTGTTGATCATCCTCAGCGGCTGCAACAGCCAGGCCGATACCACCGCCGACGTGCCGCAACCGCGCCCGGTACTCGCCGCCAAAGTCGAAGCCGCCGGCACCCAGCAAAGCGCCTACACCGGCGTGGTCGCGGCACGCACTGAAAGCGACCTGGGCTTCCGGGTCAGCGGCAAAGTCATCGAACGCAAGGTCGACCCCGGCCAGCATGTGTCCAAGGGCGATACCCTGCTGGTGCTGGACATCGGCGACTTCGAACTGGCCCTGCGCTCGGCAAAAAACCGCGTCAACGCTGCCCAGGCGCAACTGCGCCAGCGGCGTGACGATGAAAACCGCTACCAGCGCCTGGCCAGTACCGGCGCGGTGTCGCGGCAGATCTTCGACCAGTCGGCCACCAACCTGCGCGTCGCCGAAGCCGAGCTGGCCGCGGCGCAATCCGACGCCAGCCAGATCGAAAACCGCCGCACCTACTCAGTGCTCAAGGCCGATGGCGACGGAATCATCACCGACGTCCGCGCGGACCGCGGCCAGGTCATCGCCGAAGGGCAAATCGTCGCGCGCCTGGCCCATGACGGTTCGCGCGAAGCCATGGTCAATCTGCCGGAAAACCAGCGCGGCCAAGCCGCGCAAAAAGCCCTGGCCTTCCCCTTTGGCGCCCCCGACCAGGCGGTGACCGCGACCCTGCGCGAATTGTCCGCGAGCGCCGACCCGACCACCCGCACCTACCGTGCCCGCTACGTGCTGCATGGCGGCGTGGAGCGCTTCGCCCTCGGCTCGACCATCACCGTGCGCCTGCAAGGCGACGGCCAGGCCCAGCAAACCCGCGTGCCCATCGGCGCCTTGCAGGACGCGGGGCAAGGCACCGGCGTGTGGCTGATCGGCGCGGACGACAAGGTCAGCTTCGCCCCGGTCAACGTCGCCAGCCTCGGCCAGGAAGACGCGCTGCTCGACAGCGGTGTCAGCCCCGGCCAAATCGTCGTCGCCCTCGGCGCACACCTGCTGCACAGCGGTGATGCGGTACGCCTGCTGCCCGCCCAGGCGCTGGCCCTCACCCGCAAACAGGAAAACTGAGCATGCGCGGCATCAACCTCTCCGAGCTGGCGGTCAAGCACCGCGCGGTTACGCTGTTTCTGATCATTGCGATCCTCGCTGCCGGGGTGTTCTCGTTCGGCAAGCTGGGGCGCGCCGAGGACCCGTCGTTTACCGTCAAGGTGATGACCGTCACCGCTGCCTGGCCCGGCGCCACGGCCCAGGAAATGCAGGAGCAAGTCGCCGACCGCCTGGAAAAGCGCCTGCAGGAACTGGACTACTACGACCGCGTCGAGACCATCGCCCAGCCAGGCTTTGTGTCGATGCGCATGACTTACAAAGAGTCCACGCGCCCCAGCGAAATCCAGGACCTGTTCTACCAGACGCGCAAAAAACTCAGCGACGAGGCGGCGAAACTGCCCAAGGGCGTGATCGGGCCGTTCTTCAATGATGAATATTCCGATGTGTACTTTGCGCTGTATGCCCTGGAAGCCGAGCACCTGCCCCATCGCCAGCAAGTGCAAATGGCCGAGGACCTGCGCCAGGGCCTGCTCAACCTGCCAGGGGTGAAGAAGGTCAATATCCTCGGCGAGCAGGCGCAGCGAATCTTTGTCGAGTTTTCCTACGAGCGCCTGGCGACGTTGGGCATCAAGCCCGACCAGATCTTCGCCGCCCTCGCCGCGCAGAACGCCGTGGCGCCGTCGGGCTTTGTCGAAACCGCCGGCGCCCGCGCCTACATCCGCGTCGACGGCGCGTTCGACAGCCTGGCGCTGATCGAAAACGTGCCGCTGGAAGTCAATGGCCGCGTGCTGCGCATCGCCGATGTGGCCAGCGTCAGCCGTGGTTATGAAGACCCGCCCAGCTACCGCATCCGCCATCAGGGTGACCCGGCGTTGATGCTCGGCGTGATCATGGAGAAGCACTGGAACGGCCTGGAGCTGGACAAGAGCCTCAAGGCCCAGGAAGTGAGAATCCAGGCCGACCTGCCGTTGGGCGTGAACTTCGCCAAAGTCTCCGACCAGGCGAAAAACATCAGCCTGGCGGTGAACGAATTCATGCTTAAATTCTTCGTCGCGCTGGCCGTGGTGATGGTCATCAGCCTGCTGGCCCTGGGCTTTCGCGTGGGCCTGGTGGTGGCCGCTGCCGTGCCGCTGACCTTGTCGGTGGTGTTTGTGATCATGCTGCTTACCGGGCGAGAGTTCGACCGCATCACCCTTGGCGCGCTGATCATTTCCCTGGGCTTGCTGGTGGACGACGCGATCATCGCCATCGAGATGATGGTGGTCAAACTCGAAGAAGGTTTTGATCGGATTCACGCCGCAACCTTTGCCTGGAGCTCCACGGCCGCACCGATGTTGACCGGTACGTTGGTCACGATCATCGGCTTTCTGCCGGTGGGGTTTGCGCGCTCGGGCGCCGGCGAATATGCCGGCAATATCTTTTGGATCGTCGGTTTTGCGCTGATCTCATCCTGGCTGGTGGCGGTGGTCTTTACCCCGTACCTGGGGGTCAAGCTGCTGCCGCAGATCAAGCCGGTACCCGGTGGGCACGACGCGATCTATGCCGGGCGCTATTACCAGAAACTGCGTGGCTTGGTAGAGGCCTGCGTGCGCAGGCGCTGGCTGGTCACGGGTCTAGTCATCGGCGCCTTTGTGCTGTGCGTGCTCGGCATGGGCGTGGTGAAGAAGCAGTTCTTTCCCAACTCCGACCGTTCCGAGCTGATCCTTGAGGTGTACATGCCGCCTGGCAGCGCCTTCAAGAGCACCGAGGCGGTGGCCGCGCAGCTCGAAAAGGCGCTGCTGCAAGAACCACAGACCGGCATGGTCGACACCTACGTGGGTGGCGGCGCGCCACGGTTTTTCCTGTCACTGAACCCCGAGCTGCCGGACCCGGCGTTTGCCAAGCTGATCGTGCAAACCCCGGACTCCCACGCCCGCGACGCGCTGAAACTGCGCATGCGCGAGCGGATTGCCGCGGGTGAATTCCCGGCGGCGCGGGTACGGGTCACGCAACTGCTGTTCGGCCCGCCCGTGCCGTTCCCAGTGGTTTTTCGTGTGTCCGGGCCGAATGTGGAGGTGCTGCGCGGCGTGTCCGAAGATGTGCGCCGCGTGGTGGCCGCCAACAAACTCACCAAGGACGCCTTCCTCGATTGGGGCGAACGCACCAGCGGCTACCGCTTGGTCCTCGATCAAGACCGCCTGCGGCTGCTGGGCTTCACTCCCAACGAGGTCAAGTCGCAGCTCAATGCGTTGCTCAGCGGCAACCCGATCACCGAAGTGCGCGAGGGCAACCGCACCGTCTCCGTGGTCGCCCGCGCCCAGGGCAGCCAGCGCGAAGACCTCGGCAACCTCAACAACATGACCCTGACCAACAGCGCCGGTACTTCAGTGCCACTGGCCCAGGTCGGGCATTTCCAGGCGGTGATGGAAGAGCCGATCCTCAAGCGCCGCAACCGCGCGAGCACGGTGGAAGTGCGCGCCGACATCATCGACGGCGTACAGCCGCCCGACGTGGAGATGGCCGTGTACAAAGACCTGCAACCGCTGATCGCCAAGCTGCCAGCCGGTTACCAGATCGACATCGGCGGCCCGGTGGAAGAAAGCGCCAAGGCCAACGTGGCATTGGCGGCCTTGTTCCCGATCATGATCCTGCTGACCCTCACGGTGATCATGTTCCAGGTGCGCTCGTTCGGCGTGATGTTCATGGTCTTCGCCACCGCGCCTTTGGGCTTGATTGGCGCGGTGCCGACCTTGTTGCTGTTCAACCAGCCGTTCGGGTTTAACGCAATCCTGGGCCTGATCGGGATTGGCGGGATCCTGATGCGCAACACGCTGATCTTTACCGATCAGATCCGCCAGAACCGGGACCACGGCATGCCGACTCACGAGGCGATTATCGAAGCCACCGTGCGCCGCGCGCGGCCGGTGATCCTGACCGCATTGGCGGCGGCGCTGGCATTTATTCCGCTGACGCTGTCGGTGTTCTGGTCATCCCTGGCCTATGTGCTGATTGGTGGGGTGCTGGTGGGTACGCTGTTGACGCTGTTGTTCCTGCCGGCGCTGTGCAGCCTGGTGCTCGGTCGGGAGAAGACAAAAACCGCTGAAACATCCCACGCCACTGCCGGATAAGCACTACAGCCCTATCCAGAAAACCACTGCAAAGTCCTTCGCCTGATCACACAGTGCGAGGGATTGCAGATGGTTTTCCGTGTTAATGCCCTGCTTGTCGGGGCTGCCTCTTGATCGGCGCGACCAGCCAGCACATCGGCTTGCTGGTGCTGGCCGCCATGGATTCAAAGGCGCGCGACGTCGAATCCGTTCTCAGCGATTTCCGGCGCTGCCTCAACCACTACGACGCCTGGGCCGAGCGCTATTTCAGCTTTTCGGCACTGGATGTCGAGCAGGTTTTCAAAGCCGGGGACGACGTGGCGCTGGTGGCGCCAATCAACCGCTCGCTCTTTCCCAGCAGCACCGTCGCACAGTGCAAAGCCGACGGCACGCTGACCCTGGTGCATATGTTCCAGAGTTCGCAGTTTGTGCCCATCGGCAATACGCCAGTGATGTTGCAGCGCGTCGACCCCAACGGCGGCCCATTGGGCGAGCCGATCCACAAGACCATCGGCCCCAGCGGCATTCTGCAAATCACCGAGTGTGATCGCAACCAGCAGTACCGGGTCAGTTTTTACCCCAATGTTTCCAAGGAACATTTCAAGGCGCTCTACGCCTCTTATCAGTCGGTGCTCGCACCGCTGGAAGGCTGGTTGCGCAGTGAGTGGCGCGGCACGTTTGAGCCACTCTGGAAAGATTACTCCGAGGCGAACTTTCTCAAGCGCTACCTCACCTTGCACAAGGCCTATGCCAAGGGGTTCGGCGACGCGCTGTATTCGCTCTGGGACAACCTCAAGCAGCTGCTTCAATGGCTGGCGCACCCTTTGGAGCATGCCGAAAAACTTCTGCATTACCTGTCGCAGGTCGAGTTTGAACAGCTGCTGAACGTCAGCGCCGAGACCCTCGCAAAAGGTCTGCTGGTGCTCAGCGACGAGCCACTGTTGTTTATCTACTTGTCGGTGATGGTCAGCTGGATGCGAATGCTGCCACCGCCGTACATGAACGAGTTGCTGGGGGAGATCAGCGCCGAAGTGCTGATCAACCTGTTGCTGCTCTTGCCCACCGGCGGCATGGGCCTGGCATTGCGCATGAGCTCGAAGGTGTTGAGCGGCATCAAGTCGCAGCGTGCACGCCAGTGGTTGGAGCAGGTGGCCGAACAGTTCGGGAAACCTCGCGTGGATGCACATGTTGAGGTGGCCAGGCCGATATTGCTGGGAGGGCCGGCTGCAACGATCAAGACAGTGCCAGCGGTGCCGTTGAAGGTGGGGGATCAGTTGGTTTCGAACCCGGTGCCGGCGGTTCGGAACAAATCCCAGAAAACGGCGTTGGTTCGGCAGGAGCATGTCGACGATGCGCCTGCTTCTGCTCGAAATCCGAATGGGGAGGCGGCGGCGTCTGCGGACAAGACCGCCACCAATGGCTGCCCGGTATCGATGGTGACCGGCGAGGAATTGCTGACCCTCACCGATGGTGTACTGGACGGGGTTTTGCCGTTTGAGTGGACGCGGCTGTATCGCACCAGTGCGGTGGAAGTGGATTGCGGGCTGGGGTTTGGCTGGAGCCATTCGCTGGCGCAGCGGTTGTCGGTTTCCGGTGACTCGGTGGTGTGGACAGACCACGAAAATCGGTCGACCACCTTCCCCTTGCCGAGTGTTGGTCGACCAGCGATCACCAACAGCCTGGCTGAAGCGGCGATTTATCTCGGTGAATTACCTGACGAACTGGTGCTGGCCCAGGCGTCACGGTTCTACCACTTTCGCGACGGTGTGCTGACAGCCATCAGCGATGCGTACGACAACCGATTGCGCATTTCCCGGGATTATTCCGGGCGGATCGAGCGGTTGGATAACGGTGTCGGGCGTTCGTTGTTTTTGCGCTATGAAGCTGGCCGCATTCTTTCGGTTGACTACCAGATTCATCGCGCCAAGGGCCGCGAGCCCTTCGAATGGGTGACCGAGTTCAGCGTTGTTTCCTACGCCTATGACGACGCGGGCCGACTGCTTTCAGCGACCAATGCTGTCGGTGAAAGCGAGGTTTACAAGTACGACGACCAGCACGTCATTCTCGAGCGGCAACTGGCCGGTGGGGCGAGTTTCTTCTGGGCGTGGGAACGGTCTGGCAAGGCGGCGCGATGTGTCCGGCATTGGGCGAGTTTCTCGCAGATGGACACGCGTTATGCCTGGGGCGACGACGGGCAAGTCACGGTGTTTAACGCCGATGGCAGCCAGGAAGTCTATGTGCATGACCAGCGCGCGCGGCTGGTGCAGCGTATCGATCCGGATGGCGCCGAGCACTTCAAATCCTACGACGACAAAGGCCGGCTGACCGTCGAGCAGGACCCGCTGGGGGCAGTGACGGCGTATCAGTACGACGAAGCCGGACGTTTGGTGGCGTTTTTTCCGGGGGATGACGAGCCGACGTCCTACGAGCATGACAACGGGTTCGTACGGGTGGTACGGCGGGGTGAGGCGGCTTGGACCTACGAGCGTAATGATCAGGGCGATGTCGTTCGCAAGATCGATCCTGACGGCCACGTTACGGACTACAGCTATGACAAATACGGGCAGCTGACGGAGGTCTGGTTTCCGGATGGCAGCTGTCAGCAGTTGGTGTGGAACGAGCGTGGGCAGCTGGTTGAGGAGCAGCTGGTTGAGGAGCAGCTGGCGAGTGGCGGAATCAAGCGATATCGCTATGACGATAGTGGGCGGCAAGTTGCGCGCGAGGATGAGCGTGGGGCGCTGACCCAATATCAGTGGGACAGGGTTGGGCGGTTGGTGCGCGTAGTGCTGCCGGGCGGTGGCGTGCGGGAATACAGCTACAACCCGTACGGAAAAATTACCGCTGAGCGGGATGAGCTGGGGCACGTTACTCGCT
>NZ_JBAWDE010000256.1:0-15491 GCF_049590575.1 Pseudomonas sp. | reverse complement strand
TTTTGTCGTGTGAGTGGGATGTAGGATTATTCGGTTTTGTGCGAGAAGAAAAACGCCCCGTTATGTCGGGGCGTTTTGCTATGGTTGTGCGAGCGAAGGTAATGACGGCGTTCGTCGTCTACTATTTTTCAATTCCCGCGCAATGCTCATTCAGTGCTTTATTCCCTTGAAGCTGGATAGCTTCCACCATTCCAGTGCATCGACCTTGGCGATGAAGCGTTCATAGGTCACGCCGTTCAACTCGGCATTTCGGGTGACACCCTGGAAATGAAAGACGAGGTGTTGTGGGTCAACAACGTGTTCGCGACCCACACTGATGCGCAGTTTCGCGCCGTCGGGGGGGCCGGCCGACAGCTATTTCATGCTGAAAGACAACCGCGATAACAGCGATGACTCACGCCACATCGGCGCTGTGCCACGCCGGCTGTTGATCGGGCGTGCGCACCATGTGCTGGCGTCGGCAGAGATTCTGGACCATTGGATGCCACGTCTGCGCAGGTTAGGCGCGCCGCTCTTTTAGCCGGATGCCGCCAGCTGCGCGTTTGTGCAGTCGGCCGAAGATATTGCTCGGCGCCCCATCGGAAAGTGCGCGGGCCTGGGATTTTTCATGCGCATGTTCGGACTTTTCCTGTCGCTGGCAGACGACTTTTTTCATAGCTTCACGGCAACAGTTCTTAGGACGAGGACACTTTCATAGGTCTCTGTCACAGAGGGCTGAATATGCCGTTTTCCATTGCCAACCCCACTGGGTATCTGCCTGCTGCAGATCATCCGCCCGTTATTTCCGCTCCCTCCCGACCATCTCCCGAGTCTGCCAGCCAACGCGCGCCCGCGCATGCGGCTGATCATGCAATGCCGCGAAAAGCAGCACCCGACGCCCCGATGTTGCGGGGGCAACCCTGGGGTTTAACGCAATATTCGCTGACGCGCGATGATCAGATTGAGGGCGCGGCGCAGCGCAAGAGGCGTTCACCTGGGGACGTAGCCGCCACTGCGCCACGCAATACGCTGGGCCATCTGGGCGCGCCGACGTCGCATTCCAATGAAGCAGATAAAACCCTGCTGGCACAACTGATCCCAACAATGGGCGATGTGGCCGATTCATCGGTGAGCGTGCCCGCACGGTCGCTGATTGCGCAGCCGTTCGAGATCTACAAGCAGGTGGTCAACCAACCCGAGGTGCTGGCGTGGCTGAGGGACAAGGGCTTTTCACTGGACTCGGTCACTATTGGCGCCAACGGCGTTTCGGGTCTCGTTACGCGTAACGGTGTGGTCTCTCATCAGACTTACACCCTGCAAGATACCTCCGGCTGGTGGCAAGTCTCAGGGCGCGTGATGCGTGCGCTTGAGGCACTGGACCCTGGGCATCATGGTGTGCCGTATGTGGCGCTGAACAGCCAACAAGTTTCTCGCAATGTAGCCAGTCACTTTTATGCTGTGCGCCCACCTTATACCGATGCGGAAGCGAGTGCGCTGGTGACTAATCTGAAGGCAGGTTGGCCTTCACTTTCTGTACAAGAAATACGTGAGCGTGAACTCCGGCTTGAATGGTCCAAGCGCGGCATCAATGAACTGGATGACCGGGAAAATCTGGCAGATGCTTTGGAGCGTGCGGCCCAGGGCGTTGCTGATAATTCGCCAGTAGCATTATCAAATACCGAGTTTGAGGTCTCTCGAAGCAATCCGTTGAAAAACGATGATGAGGCTCGCAGTCGCTTGAATCGTCTGGTCGCTCGCCGCGAGGTGCGTTGGTCGATACAGGACTTGGGTAACACGCTGCCGGACCAGCCGGTACGCATCAGCGAAGGTCACCTGCAAGTGTTGCAGCCGGTATCCAATCAGTGGTTGAACGTCCCCGTCAGCGACAGCTGGAGCCAGGAGTTGAAGGACGAATTGGCGGCGGTGATCGCACTGAGCGCGAATTTCGGCAATGTGTTGTATTCAGATGAGCGTCATGATCTGCGGCAAGTCGCGCAGTCGATGAACCTGGGTTCGGTTGACACGGCAGCTCAGGCTCGCGCCGCTGCCGGTTGGCTGCGCACCTACTTTGCGCCGCCGGCATCAGGTGGTAATTACGCGACGTTGCTGCCTCAGGAGTGGGCCCCGGGAACCCTGTCGGTCAGTGACAAGCGCACGTTGGCGGGCCTGGCGACAAATCAAAGGTATGGCGCCAATGCGGTTGGCTATGTGTTGGGGCCCCAGATTGTCGCGCAGGTCGAGCCGCAGCAGACCGCCGCCAAGGCAGACCAGATATGGGACCAGATCCTCAAGACCCCGCAGGCGCTTGAATGGGGGCGTGAACTGGCCCGGGCATTGAATTGGTACGAAGGGGACAGCAGCAATGGCATCGATAGCGCAACCCTGCAAAGCCTGGTGACCTCCACCATTATGCTCAGTGTCGACCCTGTGGTGCCCTCCGTCCCGGGAACCGCGGCGGGTTATCAATTCTACGCGCCGGCCAATATGGGGCGTGAGATGGGGGCGGTGCGCAAGGACTTCGAAAAGTATCTGGTAGACAAGAAGGGCGTGACTTTGCGCGCCGCGCCGCTGGTAGCCCACCTGTTTCTGGCACACGCGGCCCCGGAATTCCTGATTAAGGCAGATCAGCAGTCCTCGAGTATTCCCGAACAGTTGCGCCAGGCACCGGACAAAATACGCATCGGAAGCCCGGCGTGGATGACCCTCAGTCTGGGTACGGCATTGGCGGAAGTATGGGGTGGGGCCGGGGCCAGCCGAGGGATGAACCTCAATGAGCTAGGCGCATTGACCTCTCGGGATGCTGTTCAGCCGCAACAACAAGTCCTGGCCATGGGGCTGGGGGCGAAGGTGGTGCTGCAGGTGGGGGTGATGACAGGGACTGTGCCTTTACGCGAGGACGGGAAATACACTGAAAACGATTATCAAGCGGCGTCTGACGCAATCGCGCAGCGTTCAGCGCAAATCGAGAAAACCCTCGAAACCCT
Source organism: Pseudomonas sp. (assembly GCF_049590575.1). Classification (GTDB taxonomy): domain Bacteria; phylum Pseudomonadota; class Gammaproteobacteria; order Pseudomonadales; family Pseudomonadaceae; genus Aquipseudomonas. The sequence continues at coordinate 12,528 of NZ_JBAWDE010000256.1, read as the reverse complement.
GGGCACAACGCCGCCCACTCGCACCAGCTTGGCAATCAGAGCGCTCAGAGAAAAATTCCCTGAATTGACGGAGAGCGAATTAACCTCCATCACGCTGAAAAAACCTGCGACCCAGTTGAGCCGGTTAGGGACAGGCGTCAATCCGAAAAAGCCCACCTTGGTGGAAGCTTATGCGACGGGCGATTTGCATGAAGGTAAGTTCAGCTTCAGCCATCCGCGTATCACTCAAACTGAATTTGAAAGTCGGATAAAGTCACTGCCGAAAATTGCCGATAAAGTCACCGGCGCAGTTGATCAGTATTTGGCTGACACCAAGGCCCAGATGCCCGGCCTGATGAAAATGAGCCTTGCGAACTTACCGCTGGAAGATCGCCAGGCGCTTGAATGGGGCAAGGTCGATATCTTCAGGCTGCGCCAGGAAACCGGAGAGACGCAGCCGCAGGATGCAGCCAAAGGTAATCAGGTCGCGAGAAACCGCGGTTGGCATGGGGTGCTGTTGCGCAGCGAGTACCAGGGTAAAACCCGCTATTACGAATTTTTCCCGACATCCGGCACAATCACCAACCGCACGGCGGACTTGGCGGGAAAAAAACTGAAACTGGATGGCGTGATTGAAAGCAAGCGCGAGTACTTCACCAGGAAGCCATCGCAGTTAAATCGTTACCTGCGCGGGACTGTTCAGCCGTTTGACTTCAATGCTTACCTCACCGGGGACGCCCCGCGTCCCGGCGCCTCGTCGAAAGTCATCATTTCGAAGGTGGGGAGTTCGCTGGCAGGCGCTTCCGCCAAGGGGCAGGGTGACGACGCCGGTGCCTGGGTACCCGATACCTTTGGCTCCGCCAAGAGCCAGGCGATTATCGCCGCGATACTCCAGGGCAACTACATCGGGAACTACAGCGGGCATCGCCAAGAACTTATTGACCATGCGAATGCCGTGCTGCCCAGCGAAGACACCATTAAAGGCTACGTTGATCGCTTGACGAGCAATGAAAACGGCCGGGCGATGGTGTCGATGATTTCATTTGTCGGACCTCTGGTCGACATCTTTGAAGGCAATGTCAGAGAGGGGTTGAAGGGCCTGGCTATTGACACGGCATCGTTTATCGGCACTGGCGGGATACAAGCTACGCACAAGGCGTGGAAAACGGTCAAATTCGCATCGCGCCTGAACCGGCAGGCATTTCGTACCTCCTTTCTGAAGGAGGGCACGGCATTGCTTCGTGGGGTGCTGAACCCGGTCGAGGGGTTTGTCGATCTAGTGCGTCAGCCCGGTAACTTCGCCAATTTTCTGCAACGCAAATACAAGGGGTTACCCGTAAAGGTTGGAATGGGGATTTTCGTACCGGCTGATATTTACGAAAAGATGCGTTTTACCAAAGATGCTGCGCCCACGGTCTCCCAGATGCTCAAGAATGCCAGTGCCAGTGCCCCTGCCGCGCCTTCGGTCGCGGGCGCGGTTGATCAAGTGCGAGTAGAGGCAGTCAGCAAGGAGAACAATTGGTACGCGGTTGATCAGCGCACCGGCACGCCATTCGGGCCGCCCCTGCAGGGTTTTGTCCCGGCAACCGCTTGATAGGCCGATGGATGCAGTCGCTAGGCGGATTCAGTTGAGTTATCAGCCCGGCGACTGCTCACCTCGGCCGGCACATCATCCCCCGCCATGCGCTTGCGAAACAGCGCGGTCCTGGCCAGCAGCAACGTGGTCACCGGCACGGTGATCGACAGCAGAATCGGGATCAACCAGCCGTGCAGCACCGGCCCGGACTTGAGTACCGAAAAGTAGATGATCGACGCCAACGCCACGCACCACGCGCCCAGCGTCGAGGCCAATGCCGGTGGGTGCATGCGCTGGAAGAAATCTTTCATGCGCAGCAGGCCGATCGCGCCGATCAACGCAAATACGCTGCTGAGTACCAGCAGCACGGCGACCACAATTTCCATCCATAACGGCATCATTCGATCACCTCGCCACGCAGCAGGAATTTCGCCAGGGCAAACGAGCCCACGAAGCCAAACAGCGCAATCAGCAGCGCCGCTTCAAAGTAGGTGTCACTGGCATAACGAATGCCCAGCACCAGCATCATCAGCATCGCCAGGATGTACAGGTAGTCCAGCGCCAGGACCCGGTCCTGGGCCGAGGGACCTTTGAACAGGCGCACCAGGGTCAGCACCATGGCCAGGGAAAACAGGAACAGGCTGAACAGGATCGCATTGGAGAGCAGGGCACTCATTCGAAGATCTCCATCAGGGGCCGTTCGTAGGTGGTCTTGAAATGCTCGATAAACGGCGCCTCATCCTCCAGGTCGAACACGTGCAGCAGCAGAATGCTGCGGTCCAGCGCCAGTTCCGACCAGATGGTGCCGGGGACCACCGTGGTGATCATCGACAGCGCCGCCAGGCCGTTGGCATCGCGCAGGTCCAGAGGGATTTTGACAAAGCGCGAACGCGGTGGACGGGAGCCGCACACCAGTACACCCCAGGCGACTTGCAGGTTGGACACAATGACGTCGCGGCCCACTAGGAAAAACAGGCGGATGATCACGCCGGGTCGGCGGATACGGATCGGCAAAGGTCGCAACGGCGCCATCAGCAGCGGCGCGAGAAAGCCCAGCAGCGCGCCCAACAGCAGGTTGCCGGGGCTGACCGACAGGTTCAACACCAGCCACAACAGCCACAGCGCCAGGGACAACCACGGAGCAGGGAACAGGCGTTTCATGGTTGCACCTCGAGCGCTGCGGCCTTGGCTTCAGGGCTTGGAATCGGGCGCGTGGCCATCACCGCCATCACGTAGCGTTCCGGGTTGTTCAGGGCTTCGGCGGTGGCCTGGGTGTAGCGCATCAGCGGTTCGGCCTTGAAGGTCAGCGCGATGCTCAGGCCCAGCAGAAAGAAAATCGGCACGCACTCGTAGCGGCGCAGCAGTGGCGACGGGCGCTCTTCCGGGGTCCAGAAACGCTGGATGCCAAGACGGGCGAAGGCGATCAGCGAGGCCAGGCCGGACAGGATCAGCAGCGCCACCAGGCCCCAGGCAGCAGGGCGGATCGGCTCGTCCACCGCATTACCCAGGCCCAGCGGGTTGACCAACGCACTCAACAGGCTGAGCTTGCCGATAAACCCGGATAACGGCGGCATGCCGATAATCAGCAGCGCACAGGCGACAAAGCTCAAGCCCAGGAACGCCATGGTCCACGGGATCACTTGGCCGACCACGGCCTTCTGCTCGTCATCCAGGTTGACCCCGGGGCGCGGGTGCAGCGACTCCATGGCCTTGGGCAGCGCATCGATTTCTTCATCCAGCGGCAGGTCATTGGCCGAGCGCGAACGCTCGATCAATTCCGCCAGCAGGAACAGCGCGCTCAACGCCAGCGTGGAGCTGACCAAGTAGAACAACGCCCCGGCCGTCAGGCTTGGCTGGGCAAAGCCCACGGCTGACAGCAGGATCCCGGCCGAGACCAGGATGCTCAAACTGGCCATGCGCTCCAGGCGCTGCGCCGCCATCATCGCCAGCGCGGCGCAGATGATCGTCGCCATGCCGCCGTACACCAGCCAGTCGCCGCCAAACAGCGCTGAGGCGCCGGCCTGGCCGGAGAACAGCAGGGTCCACAGGCGCAGCACGGTGTAGACGCCGACCTTGGTCATGATCGCGAACATCGCCGCCACCGGCGCACTGGCCGAGGAGTAGGCGGGCGCCAGCCAGAAGTTCAGCGGCCACATCCCGGCCTTGGCCAGGAACGCCGTGGCGAGGATTGCCGCACCGGCGTGCAGCAGGCCGCGATCGGCCTCCGGCACCAGCGGGATTTTAAGCGCCAGGTCGGCGAAATTCAGCGTGCCGGTCACGCCGTAGATCATCGCCGCGCCGATCAGGAACAGCGACGAGGCCAACAGGTTGATCGCGATGTAATGCAGCCCCGACGACACCCGCGCGCGCCCGGAACCGTGCAGCATCAGGCCGTAGGACGCCGCCAGCAGCACCTCGAAGAACACGAACAGGTTGAACAGGTCGGCCGTCAGGAACGCGCCATACAGGCCCATCATCTGCACCTGGAACAACGCGTGGAAACTGGTGCCTGCACGGTCCCAGCGGGCCATGGCGAACAGCAGCGCGCTGACGCCGATGATCCCGGTCAGCACCAGCATCAATGCCGAGAGTTGGTCGACCACCAGCACGATGCCGAACGGGACTTGCCAGTTGCCCGGCAGGTATACGCCGATCGAGTCCGGGCCACCTTTCTGCGTCAGGTACAGCAGCAGGATCGCGATGCCCAGGCCGACGATGCTGGAGAACAGATTGATTTTTGCCTTCAGCGGGCGGCGTTTTTCGCCGAGCATCAGCATCAGGGCGGCGGTCAGCAATGGCAGCAGGATCGGCGCGACGATCAGTTGATTCATCCACGTCATTCCTTGGGCTCCCGGCCGTCCACATGGTCAGTGCCGGTCAGGCCCCGGGAGGCGAGCAGCACCACCAGGAACAGCGCGGTCATGGCAAAGCTGATCACAATGGCCGTCAGCACCAGGGCTTGTGGCAGCGGGTCGGTGTAATTGAGCAGGTCTTGCGGCACGCCGTCCTTGATGATCGGCTCCTTGCCGATAAACAGGCTGCCCATGCTGAAAATGAACAGGTTGACCCCGTACGACAGCAGGCACAGGCCCATCACCACCTGGAAGGTCCGTGGCCGCAGGATCAACCAGACGCCCGAAGCCGCGAGGACCCCAATGGCGATTGCGATGACTTCTTCCATCAGGCGGCTCCTTCCGTTGCGGCAACCACTTTGGCCTGGTTGCTCGGTTTATGGGCCCGCACGGATTGGTGACCGAGTGCGGTGAGCATCAGCAGCGTCGAGCCGACGACCATGGCGTACACGCCGACGTCGAAGAACAGCGCACTGGCGACGTGGATGTCGCCCAGCAGCGGCAGGCTTAAATGCCAGGTGTGGGTGGTCAGGAACGGGTAACCGGCAAACAACGCGCCGAGCCCGGTGAGGGTCGCCGAGAACAGCCCGAAGCCCATCCAGCGCATCGGCCGCAGACTCATCTGCGCCTCGACCCACTGGGTGCCGGCCACCATGTATTGCAGAATAAACGCTACCGACATCACAAGACCTGCGACAAAGCCGCCGCCCGGTTGGTTGTGGCCGCGCATGAACAGGTAGAACGACACCACCAGCGCAATCGGCAGCAGCAGGCGCACCAGCACCGCCGGCACCATCATAAAGCCCAGGGCGGTGTCGCTGGCCTGGCGCGGGTTGACCAGGTCGGTGGACACGTCCGGCGCCAACTGGCGCTGTTGCGCGGGCAGTTGCATGCTTTCCTTGGACGGACGGAAGCGCCGCAGCAGGGCATACACCGTCAGCGCCACGGCGCCGAGTACGGTGATTTCACCCAGGGTGTCGAAGCCACGGAAATCCACCAGCATCACGTTCACCACATTGCTGCCGCCGCCTTCAGGCAGCGCGCGGCTGAGGTAGAACGAGGAGATATCGTTGGGCGTCTGGCGCGTCAGCATCGCATAGGACAGCAGCGCCATGCCGCCGCCCACCACGGTCGAGAGCAGGAAGTCACGCAGTCGACGAATGCGCGCCTTGCGCAGCGAGCTGGGCAGTGGCGAGACCTCTTCGATCCGCCGCGGCAGCCAGCGCAGGCCCAGCAGGATCAACACGGTGGTGACCACCTCGACGACCAACTGCGTGAGCGCGAGGTCCGGCGCCGAGAACCAGACGAAGGTAATGCACGTCATCAGGCCGCACACGCTGACCATGGTCAGTGCCGCCAGCCGGTGATACTTGGCCTGCCAGGCGGCGCCCAGCGCGCAGGCAATCGCCAGCAACCACAGGGTGACAAACACGATGGAGCCCGGGATTTTCGGGCGGTCGCCCCAGCTGAGGCCACTGTTGAACATCGGGATCAACCCGGCAATTACCGCCGCCAGCACCAGCAGGAACAACTGGGTCTGCAGGCGCTTGGTGCTGATGCGTCTTTCGATTTTGCGCACACCGCGCATCATCACCACCAGGCTGCGCTCAAAGCCACGCTTGCCATTGAAGTAACTGATTACTGGCGGGTATTTGAAGCGGCCACGCTTGAGTTGCTTGCGCAGCAGCAGGTACAGCACCACGCCACCGGACATGGCCACCAGGCTCATGATCATCGGCGCGTTCCAACCGTGCCAGATCGCCAGGCTGTACTCGGGCAGTACGCCGCCGACCACCGGCAGCGCGGCGGCAGCGAGAATCGAGCCGACCACCTGGGCCGGGAAGATCCCCACCAACAGGCAGGTGAACACCAGCAATTCCACCGGCGCGCGCATCCAGCGCGGCGGTTCATGGGGCGTGTGTGGCAGGTTGGTGGCGGGCGGGCCGAAGAACACGTCCACGGTAAAACGCAGGGCGTAAGCCACGCTGAACGTACCGGCGATGGTCGCGATCAGCGGCAGGGCGAATTCCACCCAGGCGGTCGACGAGATAAACACGGTTTCGGCAAAAAACATCTCTTTGGACAGGAAGCCATTGAGCAGCGGCACCCCGGCCATCGACGCACTGGCGACCATCGCCAGGGTCGCGGTAAACGGGATCAGCTTGACCAGCCCGCTGAGCTTGCGGATATCGCGCGTGCCGCTTTCGTGGTCGATGATGCCCGCCGCCATGAACAGCGAGGCCTTGAACGTGGCGTGGTTGAGAATATGGAACACCGCGGCGACGGCGGCCAGCGGGCTGTTGAGGCCCAGCAGCAGGGTGATCAGCCCGAGGTGGCTGATGGTGGAATAGGCCAGCAGGCCCTTGAGGTCATTCTGGAACATGGCGCAGTAAGCGCCGAGGAGGAGGGTGATGGCGCCGGCACCGCCGACGATCCAGAACCATTCTTCGCTGCCGGACAGCGACGGCCACAGGCGGGCCAGCAGGAACACGCCGGCCTTCACCATCGTTGCCGAGTGCAGATAGGCAGAAACCGGCGTCGGTGCCGCCATCGCATGGGGCAGCCAGAAGTGGAACGGGAACTGCGCGCTTTTGCTCAGGGCGCCGATCAGCACCAGGGCCAGCATCACGGGGTACAGCGAATGCGCGCGGATCTGATCGCCCGCCGCCAGCACCTGGTCGAGGTCATAGCTGCCGACGATATGCCCCAGCAGCATCACCCCGGCCAGCAGGCACAAACCGCCCGCGCCGGTGACCATCAACGCCATATACGCGCCACGCCTGGCGTCGGCGCGGTGGTGCCAATAGCCGATCAGCAGGAACGAGAACAGGCTGGTCAGTTCCCAGAAGAACACGATCTGGATCAGGTTGCCGGAGATCACCAGGCCGAGCATGGCGCCCATAAACGCCAGGAAAAACGCAAAGAAACGCGGCACCGGATCGTCCGGCGACATGTAGTAACGCGCATACAGCGACACCAGCGTGCCGATGCCGAGCACCAGCATCGAGAACAACCAGGCAAACCCATCCATGCGCAGCACGAAGTTCAGCCCAAGGCTGGGCAACCACATGAATTCTTCGCGGATCACTCCACCGTGGGCGATCTGGGGGTAGAGCAGGGCGACTTGAATAGTGCCGACCAGGGCCACAAGGCCGGCCAGCAGGGATTCGGTGTTACGTGCATTGTGCGGCAGCAAGGCCGCCAGACAGCTGCCGATAAAAGGCAGAAGCAGTAGAACTATCAGGGACATAGGCTTCTAATCTGCGGGAGTTTGGGATGCATCATACGTGCCGCTTTCTCGATCACCAAACGGCAACATGTGGCAGGATCCTACAAGGTAGGCTGAAAACACCCGTTTGGCATTGTTTCGGACCTTAGCCCTGCTGCTCCTGTTCCCGCCCATCCTGCAATTCGATGGCCTTTTGCCCTTTGCTCTTCAATTCACTGACGATAACCGCCACCACAATCAATGCCGCGCCCAGCATGGCAATCGGCGGGAAGCGTTCCCCGGCGATTCGCCCGATCACGCCGGCCCATACCGGTTCACCGGCGTAGATCAAGGTCGCGCGGGTCGGCGAGACACTTTGCTGGGCCCAGTTCATCGCAACCTGGATCACCGCGCTGGTCAAGCCCAAGCCGATGGCACTGAACACCAGCAACCATGAGAACCCCGGCAGCGCTTCGCCCATCGGCACCACCATCAGGAACGACAGCAGCGACGCCGTGGCCAGTTGCACCACGGTCACCCGGCGCACATCCACCTGCCCGGCAAATGCGCTGATCAGGATGATCTCGGCCGCCACCGCGATGGCGCAGATCAGTGTGGCGATTTCACCGGGGCTGAAGTTAAACGACGCACCCGCCGGGCCGGTCAACAGCATCAAGCCGGTAAACGCGAGCATGATGCCCAGGCTCGGCATCAATCCCGGGCGGCGTCCCAGCACCACCCACTGCAACAGCGGCACACAGGGCACATATAAGGCGGTGATGAACGCCGACTGGCTGCTCGGAATGGTCTGCAAGCCAATGGTCTGCAAGCCGTAGCCGAACATGATCGAGACGCCGATAAACACCCCGGCCTTTAACTCCATAAAGGTCAGGTCACGCAAGGTGTGCAGGGTGAAAAAGCCCACGACGACTGCCGCCGCGGCAAAGCGCAGGCCCACGAAAAACATCGGCCCGCTGACGGTCATGGCATGCTGCACCAGCAAGAAGGTGCCGCCCCAGATCATGGTGATCACCACCAGAAGGCATTCGGCTTTACTGAAACGGTTGAAACGCGAAGAAGTGTTCGGGGCGGTCATGGCGGCTCGGTCTTGCAAGGGAAAGGCACGGACCGCACAATGCGCCGCACGCTGGGCAGTATACTGCGCACACCTACCGAATGAGCAATATAGTGCACAAAGAAAATCCACATCGAGCGTCAGTCCTGCAACACGTCAGCCAGAACGTCCGTCGTCTGCGGCATGCTGCCGACTTGAGCCAGACCGCACTATCGGAAAAATCCGGGGTCAGCCGGCGCATGCTGGTGGCCATCGAAGCGGGGGAGAAAAACGTCAGCCTGTCGACCCTCGACCGCGTGGCCGAAGCGCTCGACGTCGCCTTCAGCGACCTGATCCAGGCCCCGGATGCGCCCGACCACAGCCGCATCAACGAGCTGGCCTGGGCCGGTGAGATCCCCGGCAGCAAGGCCGTGCTGCTGGCCAAGGCGACTGCCCGCCGCGAAGTCGAGTTGTGGGAGATGCGCCTGGAACCCGGCGACCGCTACAGCCCCGAGCCCGACCCGGACGGCTGGAGCGTGCAGCTGTTTGTGTTCGAAGGCAGCCTGACGCTGATTTTGGAGGCCGGAGAAAAAACCGTCGCCGCCGGTGAGTTCTATATGTTCGGCAGCGGCCAGGCCCACGGCTATCGCAATGACGGCGAAGTGGCGGTGCGCTTCGTGCGCAACGTGGTGATCTAACTGTTTGCCCGGCAACAGTGGATAGACACTTTGCTGGTTTGAAACGCTTTCTACCGCCCTGTTTTATCAGCAAACCGTTGATTTTACGGACGATTAAATTCAGGCACGACTCCTGCAATCACCCAGGCATCCCATCGGAGCCTGGAGTCGGCCCATGTCAGCCCACCCTCAACACCCTGCCCATATCATCCGCTCGGATGCCGAAGCCATCGAGGTCGCGACCCGGTTGGCCGCACGCTTTGCCGTCGATGCCAGCGTGCGCGACCGCGAGCGACGCCTGCCGGTGGAAGAGCTTGATGCGTTTTCCGCCAGCGGCCTGTGGGGCATTACCATTCCCAAGGCCTACGGCGGCGCTGAGGTGTCCTATGTGACGGTGGCCGAGGTGATCAAACTGATCTCCGCCGCCGACCCGTCCTTGGGGCAGATCCCGCAGAACCATCTCGGCGTGGTCGACATCCTGCTGCAAACTGCCACTGAGGAACAAAAGCGCCACTACTTCGGCAAGGTGCTGGCCGGTTATCGTTTCGGCAACGCCTTCTCTGAAGCCAAAAGCAAAAACGCCGGCACCTTCGACACCCAGATCCGTTTCCATGGCGACAGCGCTCAGGTCAATGGTGAGAAGTTCTACTGCACCGGCGCACTGTTCGCGCATATCGTGCCCACCGTCGGCAACAACGAACATGGCCAGGCGTTTATCGCGTTTGTCGAGCGCGACGCGCCGGGCCTGACGGTGATCGACAGCTGGGACGGCTTCGGCCAGCGCACCACCGCCAGCGGCGGCGTGACCCTCGACGGCGTGACGGTGCCCCGTAGTGCGGTGATCCCGGCCCACCTGGCTTTCGACCAACCCACCGCGAATGGCCCGATCTCGCAGATCATCCAGGCCGCCGTCGACACCGGCATCGCCCTCGGCGCCCTGGAACAGGCGAAGATTTATGCGCGCCAGGCCCGGCCGTGGATCGACAGCCAGCAGGACCACGGCTGGCAAGACCCGTTCACCATCGCCGCCATCGGTGACCTGGAGTGGCGCGTGCACGGCACCGAAGCCATCCTCGCCAAAGCCGGCCTGGCGGTGGACCAGGCCCTCGCCGAGCCGAGCGAAGACAGCGTGGCCCGCGCCTCGCTGGTGGTCGCCCAGGCGAAAGTGCTGTCGGCCGAAACCGCCTTGCTTGCCAGCAGCAAACTCTTCGAACTGGCCGGTACCCGCTCGGTCACCGGCAAGCACAACCTCGACCGCTTCTGGCGCAACGCGCGCACCCACACCCTGCACGACCCGGCTCGCTGGAAATACCACCTGATCGGCAACTTCGTGCTCAACGGCGTGAAGCCTGCGCGCCACGCCTGGAACTGAGGAACCTGAACATGACCGCACTGAACCAGGCGCGCCAACTGCTGGAAAGCACGCGCCGCGCTGTTGAAAAAAGCGCTGACCCCTATGTGATCAGCCGCTTCGGCGATCTGCAGATCCGCGTCGACGTGGCGGCCGCCTTGTACGAGCGCGCCGAAACCCACCCAAGCCCGGTCGCCCTCACCGAGGCGCAGATTGCCGCCGCCGAAGCGCTGATCGCCGCGAGCAATGCCGAATTCGAACTCACCGGCCAACGCACCGCGCTGCCGTCGACCCTGGACGACCCACTGCGCGTGAAATACCAGATCGTGGGCAACTACCACCTCAACGGAGTGCTTTGATGGCCCGTGAAATCCGCTTGAATGCCTTCGACATGAACTGTGTCGGCCACCAATCCCCCGGCCTGTGGGCGCACCCGCGGGACCGTTCGTGGCAATACAAGGATCTCGAATACTGGACCGACCTGGCGAAGATCCTCGAGCGCGGCAAGTTCGACGGCCTGTTTATCGCCGACGTGCTGGGCATCTATGACGTGTACAACGGCAACGGTGAAGCGGCGATCCGCCAGGCCACACAGGTGCCGGTCAACGATCCGTTGTCGCTGATCGCGCCCATGGCGCTGGTCACCGAGCATTTGGGGTTTGGCCTCACGGCGTCGCTGTCGTTCGAGCATCCGTACCCGTTTGCCCGCCGGCTTTCGACCCTCGACCACCTGACCAAGGGGCGCATCGGCTGGAACATCGTCACCTCCTACCTGGAAAGCGGCGCGAAGAACCTCGGCCAGAAAGCCCAGACCGAACACGATGCGCGCTACGACTACGCCGAGGAATACCTGGAGGTTTGCTACAAACTCTGGGAAGGCAGTTGGGAGGAGGGCGCGGTGCTGCGTGATCGCGAGCGCCGGATCTTCAGCGACCCGAGCAAAATCCATGAGATCCGCCACGTCGGCAAGCACTTCCAAGTGCCGGGTATTCACCTCTGCGAGCCGTCGCCGCAACGCACGCCGGTGCTCTACCAGGCCGGCGCGTCCAGCCGTGGCAAGCAGTTCGCCGCCGAGCAGGCCGAGTGCGTGTTCGTCGCCGCGCCGTCCAAGGTGCTGCTGAAAAAGACCGTAGCCGACATCCGCCGCCGCGCTGCCGAGGCCGGGCGTGATCCGAAGAAAATCCTGATCTTCAACTTGCAGACGGTGATCGTCGGCGAGACCGATGCCAAGGCCAAAGCCAAGTTTGACGAGTACAAATCCTACGTCAGCTACGAGGGCGCAATGGCGCTGATCTCCGGCTGGACCGGCATCGACTTCAGCCAGTTCAAACCGGACGAGCCGCTCAAGCACGTGCACACCAACGCGATTCAATCGGCAGTGGAAGCCTTCTCCACGGCGGACCCGAACAAGGTCTGGACGCCGAACGAGCTGGCCGATTGGGTCGGCATCGGCGGCTTTGGCCCCCTGTTTGTCGGCAGCGCGGAAACCGTGGCCGACCTGCTGCAGGAATGGGTCGAAGACACCGATGTAGACGGCTTCAACCTGGCCTATGCGCTGACCCACGAGACCTTTATCGACGCCGTGGAATTGCTGGTGCCGGAGCTGCAGAAGCGCGGCGTGTACAAGACCGAATACGCCCAGGGCACCTTGCGCGAGAAGTTGTTTGGCGAGGGTGCGCGCTTGGGTGCCAATCACCCAGGCGCCGGCTACCGCGACCTCTCAAATGCACACAAACCCCCTGTGGGAGCGGGCTTGCTCGCGAATGCGGACTGACATCCAACAGTGATGTCGACTGAAACACCGTTTTCGCGAGCAAGCCCGCTCCCACAT
>NZ_JBAWDE010000255.1:0-18132 GCF_049590575.1 Pseudomonas sp. | reverse complement strand
TGTGCTGCTGGCCACCGGGGGCAGGGCGCGGCGCTTGCCCCAGGCCCCGGCGCATGTGCTGTACCTGCGCACCCACGATGAAGCATTGGCGCTGAAAAGCGCGTTACGCCCCGGCACCCGGCTGGTGGTGGTCGGCGGTGGGTTTATCGGCCTGGAAGTGGCGGCAACGGCCCGAGGCCTGGGCTGTGAAGTGACGGTGCTGGAAGCCGGGCCAAGGCTGGCGGGCCGGGTGCTGCCGCCGATCATCAGCGACGCATTGCTGACGTTGCATCGCGCTCAAGGGGTGGACGTGCGCCTGAACGTGGCATTGGAATCGATCCAGGCCGACGCCGTGCGGTTGATCGACGGCGCACGGCTGCCCTGCGACCGGGTGGTGGTCGGCATTGGTATGCAACCGAATATCGAACTGGCCGTGGCGGCGGGCCTGGAGACCGGGCAGGGCATTCGCGTCGATGCGCAGCTGCGCACCAGTGCGCCGGATGTGTATGCGGCGGGCGACGTGTGCGAGTTTCGCCTGGATGGCGAGTACCAGCGCCAGGAAACCTGGCGCAACGCCGAGGCCCAGGGCCGTCACGCCGCCCTGAACCTGCTGGGCCGCGAGCTGGCGTTCGAGGCGCTCCCCGGGTTCTGGTCCGACCAGTACGACTGGGGTGTGCAGACCGTGGGCGTGATCACCCCTCGCAGCGTCAGCCGAGCGTTGCCCGACGACGGCCTGCTGCTGTTCTACCTCGACGCCGACCACCGTTTGCAAGGCGCCTGCGGCTGGGCGCCGGGCAACCGCGTGGCCAAGGACATCAAACTCTGTGAGCGCCTGATCAGCGCGCGTATCCCGCTCGACGACGCCTGCCTGGCCGACCCCGAGCTGTCCCTTAAACACCTGCTGCGAGGCTGATATGCGCCAATTTGTGGTGTTCCAATCCCTGTGGGCGATGCAGACCGAGCCCGGCCCGCTCGACGCGCAGCTGGACCGCATTGCCGCGGCCGGTTTTGACGGCGTCACCGACCATTACTGGAAAGCCGCCGACGTCCCGCGCTTGCACGCCGCCGCTCACGCCCGCGGCTTGCAGATCGAAGGCCAGCTGTTCCCGCAGAGCGTGGATGACCTGGCGGCGGCGCTGGAGGTGATCAGCCGCTATGGCTGTCACCACCTGACCCTGCAAGCCGACGTGCGACCGCGCAGCCAGGCCGAAGCGCTCAGGCTGATCGAAGGCTGGCAACGCCTGGCCGAGCAAGTGGACTTCCCGATCCTGCTGGAAACCCACCGGTATCGGCTCACCAGCGATTTACTGTTCACCCTCGACCTGCTGGCGCACATGCCCGACCTGAAGCTGCTCGCCGACCTGTCCCACTACGTGGTCGGCCGCGAGTTGCCCGAGCCCGGCGCGGTTGAGGACGACGAACAGATACGCACGATCCTGCGCCACAGCTGGGGCTTTCATGGGCGTGTGGCGAGCAGCGAACAGGTGCAGGTCGCGCTGGAGTTTCCCCAACACCAGGCATGGGTCGAACGCTTTACCGGCTGGTGGCGCTACGGAATTCAGGACTGGCTGGCCCGCGCCGGCGCTGCGGATAGCCTGTCGTTCACCTGCGAACTGGGCCCGCCACCCTATGCGATAACCGGGGCGGATGGCCGTGAGATCAGTGATCGCTGGGCCGAGGCGTTGAAGATGAAGGCGTTGATTCAGGCGGTGTGGCAAGACTGCCAACCACAGTGTCGGTTCGATCAAGAGAGCAACCCGGTGCTCACTGCCACAATCAAAAACACCCCGAGCAACGCGCGGTAGATCACGAACGGCCAGGTGGAGAACCGTTCCAGGAACTTCATCAGGCCCCAAATCGCAAAAAACGCTGAGACGCTGGCCACCACCAACCCAAAGATCAGATGCGGCCAGGCGTGGGCCGGCAGGTCGGCGTGCAGCAGCACCCACAGCTCCTTCAAGCCGGCGAGGGCGATTGCCGGCAAGCCCAGCAGGAAGGAAAAACGCGCAGCCTCTTCGCGTTTGAAATTGAGAAACAGCGCCGCCGTCAGTGTGGAGCCGGAGCGCGATACGCCCGGAATCAGCGCGCCGATCTGCGCAATGCCGACGATCAGCGCATCGCGCAGGCGCATCTGGCTCATGTCCCGTGTGTGCCGCGCGCGCAGCTCGGCCGCCGCCAGCAGCACCGCCATCACCACGCAGGAAATGCCGATCACCATCAGGCCGCGCAACGGCGAGTTGCACGCATTCAAGGTCGAGGACAAGGCCAGGCCGGCAATGCCGATCGGGATGGTCGCCAGCACAATCGCCACCGCCAGCTTGAACCACGGGTTGTCGTAGTCACCCTGGCGCACTGCGCCGATGCTGCCGGTGACCACTTGGCGCACATCGCGCCAGAAGTAACTGACCACCGCCGCCAATGCCGCCAATTGCATCGCGGCCGAAAACGCCGAGCCCGGGTCCTGCCAGCCGAGGAGGGCGGGCACTACCCGCATATGCGCGGTGGACGACACCGGCAGCAGCTCGGTAAAGCCCTGGATCACGCCCAGGATAAAAATCTGCAGATAATCCAGGGAGGCGAAGCCCACATCCAGGCCGGCGGAACAGACGTTTGTCACAGTGCGTGCCCTTGAAAAAAGGTTGAGAAGAACGCGATTCGGCGAAGTCTATTCTAAATGTTTCAAGATTTTCGGCGCGCCCAGGCAAATCCGCATTCGGTTCAGCAAACAGAAAGGTTGGACAATATATTGGCCTGCCGAAAGGTTTTGTGAACAATGGCGCCCTGCGTATTTTCACCGAGAGTCCCATGCCTGAAACCACCGTCGAATTGATCCAGACCGGCCCCGAAGCGTCGGAGTTGATCCGCAATCTCTACCAGTACTACGCCTACGAGTCGTCGGACTGGGAGCAGGAAGATGTGGAGGCCGACGGCCGTTTCTACATCCATGACGAACACCTGACGCGCTACTGGCAAGACCCGCAATGGAGCGCCAACCTGTTGCTGGTCGATGGCTATATCGCGGGCTTCCTGCTGATCGAAGGCAGCGAGTTGCCGGGCATTGACGCGCTGGAACTGGCCGACCTGTTTATCCTCAAGCGTTACCGCCGCAAAGGCATTGGCCGCGCGATCGCCAGCCAGGTGCTGTGCAGCGGCGAGGCCAATTGGCTGGTGCGCTTTTATGACCAGGATGAGGTGTCACAGGCGTTCTGGCGCACGGTGCTGGATAACCTGCCGCGCCCGGTGCACACCCTCGAGTTGGACGATGACCCGCAGTTGGTGAACTACCTGATTACCCACGCGTCGTTGCACTGATCGCATTCGTCGCAAACGCCTGCTGCATCGCCTGGGGTGGTTGCCCGAAGGCGCGCAGAAATGCCTGGCGCAGACGCTCGCGGTCGCCGAAGCCGGTTTCGCGGGCCACCACTTCCACCGGGTGACGGCTGGTTTCCATCATCGCCCGGGCCGCTTCCACACGCAGTGACTCGATGGCCTTGGCCGGGGTTTGCCCGGTTTCCTCGCGAAACACCCGGCTGAACTGGCGCGGGCTGAGCCGCGCGACGTCGGCCAGGGCTTCCACCGACAGGTCATGCGTAAGGTTTTCGCGGGCGTAGGCCAGGGCCAGTTGCACGCGGTCGGACTTGGGGTCCAGCTCCAGCAGCGCCGACAACTGCGACTGCTCGCTGCCACGGCGCTGGGCGATCACCAGCTTGCGCGCAATGCGCCGGGCGAGGTCGCTGCCCAGATCGTTCTCGACCATCGCCAACGCCAGATCGACCCCGGCGCTCATGCCGGCGCCGGTCCAGACCTGGCCGTCGACCACGAACAGCTTGTCTTCTTCCAGGCGGATAGCCGGGTAACGCTTGCGGAAGGCCGGGGCGTGAATCCAGTGGGTGGTGGCGCGTTTGCCTTCGAGCAAGCCGGCCTCGGCCAGCACGAAAATGCCCATGCACAGCGAGGCAATGCGCCGCGATTGCGCAGACGCAGCCTTGACCAACTCCAGCAGGTTGGCCTCGGGCAAGCGAAACTCCAGGTAGCCGCTGACAATCAGCGTGTCATAGCCCTGGGCGCGAATCGGCGTGGTGTTCACCGAGAACCCCTGGGACGTCATCACCGCGCCGCCGCTTTCCGACACCAGGTGAAACTCATAGGCCGGCTCGCCGCGCAGCAGGTTCGCGCACTCGAACACCGAGCCCAGGCTGAGGCTCAGGGATTGGAAGTTCGGGTAAACCATCAGCGCAACGCTGTGCATCGCATGTCTCCAGGGGGGTAGAAGGGGGGATTGTCGGCGGCTGCCGGAAAAACGGCAACCGACTTTGCGCCATGTCCGAAATCCTTGCGGATATGACATTGTGCGTGTTTGCCCCGGCTCCTAACATTCACCCAACGAACTAGACGACTGGTCTAATCGGACGGAGTGAAGCATGAGCAGTGAAACCAAAAGCGCAAGGCAGACCATTCTGGATACGGCGCAGTTGATTGTTGGCCGTAAAGGGTTTTCTGCGGTGGGCCTGAACGAAATCCTTCAAGCCGCCGATGTGCCTAAAGGTTCTTTCTATCACTACTTCAACTCCAAAGATGCGTTCGGCGTCGTATTGCTCGACACCTACTTCGACAACTATGTGCAGGGCATGCAGCAACTGTTCGACCAGCCGGGGTTAACCCACTGCGCCAAGTTGATGCGCTACTGGCAATGCTGGGTCGACAACCAGACCGGCTGCACCGACACGGGCAAATGCCTTGCCGTCAAACTCGGCGCAGAGGTGTCAGACCTTTCAGAGCCGATGCGCCTGGCCCTGCAACGCGGCACCTCACGCACCATCGCACTACTCGCCGTGGCCCTGCAGCGCGGCGTTGAAGACCGCTCCCTGTTGCTGCACCACAGCCCGCAGGACTTGGCCCCTCAGCTTTACGCGTTATGGCTGGGCGCCAGTGTGATGAGCAAGATCACCCGAACCTCCGCGCCGTTTGACCAGGCGCAGTTGCTGACCCGACAGCTGTTGGGTCGCCCTGAAACCCCTGACATTCACACCGATCGAGGCACTGGAAAATGAAAGTATTAATGGTACTGACCTCTCACGACCAGCTTGGCGACACCGGCCGCAAGACCGGCTTCTGGCTCGAAGAATTTGCTGCACCCTATTACGTGTTCAAGGACGCCGGCGCCGAGCTGGTGCTGGCTTCCCCGGCCGGTGGCCAGCCGCCGCTGGACCCCGTCAGCGACGCACCGGATGCGCAAACCGAGCAGACCCGCCGCTTTGCCGCTGACCCGGCCGCCCAGCAGGCGCTGGCCAATACCGTCAAGCTCGACACGGTCAACGCCGATGACTTTGACACCGTGTTCTACCCAGGTGGCCACGGGCCGCTGTGGGACCTTGCGGAGTCGCCGGTGTCCATCGCGCTGATCGAGTCGTTCGAGCGTGCCGGCAAGCCGATCGGCTTTGTCTGCCACGCACCGGGCGCCCTGCGGCACGTCAAGGCCGTGAATGGCGAGCCGCTGGTCAAGGGCCGTCGCGTCACCGGCTTCTCCAACTCGGAAGAAGCCGCCGTGGGCCTGACCGATGTGGTGCCGTTCCTGATTGAAGATGATTTCAAGCAACTCGGCGGCCACTACGAGAAGGGCGCGGATTGGGCCTCCTTTGTCCTGGAAGATGGCTTGTTGATCACCGGGCAGAACCCCGCCAGTTCCAGTGACGTTGCAAAAGCCCTGCTGAAACTCACCGCTTAAGTTAATTGACCGCTGTATCGATTGGCGACTTGCGAGAGTCGCCAACGCGTTGTTGCGCTTTGAATTTGGAAGATTCGTTATGACTGATCATGTTTTGAATACCCCGGTGAAACTGGGTCACCACACCTTGAACAACCGTGTCGTGCTGCCGCCGTTGACCCGTCAGCGCAGTGCGCAGCCCGGCGACATCGCCACCGACCTGATGGCCGAGTATTACCGCCAGCGTGCCGGCGCGGGTTTCATGGTCAGCGAGGGCACGCAGATCGAGCCGCGTGGCCAGGGTTACGCGTGGACGCCGGGCATTTACACCCCAGCGCAGATTGACGGCTGGCGCAAAGTCACTGACGCCGTGCATGCCGAGGGCGGGGTGATCTTCGCCCAGCTGTGGCATGTGGGCCGTGTGTCGCATAACGCCTTGCAGCCTGACGGCGCGGCACCGGTCGCACCGTCGGCGATCCAGGCGCTGCAAGCCAAAGCCTTTATCGCCACCGGGCCTGGCACCGGCGAGCTGATGCAACCGCCCGTGCCGCGCGCTTTGAGTGTGCTGGAGATCGAGGAGTTGGTCGGGCACTACGCCCAGGCTGCCCGCAACGCGCTGGACGCCGGGTTTGACGGGGTGGAAATTCACTCGGCCAACGGTTACCTGGTCAATCAGTTCATCTCCGCCCATTCCAATCAGCGTGACGACGAGTACGGTGGTTCGCTGGAAAACCGCCTGCGCTTTTTGCGCGAGATCGTCGAGGCGGTCAGTAGCGTAGTGGGTCCGGAACGCTTGGGCGTGCGATTCTCGCCGTTGTTCAGCGGCACCGATCAGGACCGCGTGTATATCGGCCTGGTGGAGGAAGACCCGCACCAGACCTACATCGAAGCGATCAAGGTGCTGGAGCAGTCGGGTATCGCCTACCTGTCCATCGCCGAAGCCGACTGGGACAACGCGCCCGAGCTGCCTGAAACCTTCCGCCGCGCCGTGCGCGACACGTTCAGCGGGCGCATCATCTACGCCGGCCGCTACACCGCCGAGCGCGGCGCGAAGCTGGTGGGCGCCGGGCTGGCGGACCTGATTGCATTCGGACGGCCATTCATTGCCAACCCGGACCTGCCACAGCGGCTATTCAACGGCTGGCCGCTGAACCCGCTGCGTGCGGAAGGGATGTATGGCGGGGGTGAGGAGGGCTACGTCGATTACCCGTTCTACGCCCAATAGCCCCCCGCAAATAGCGCAGAGGAACCTTCTGTGGCGAGCAGGCTTGCCCTGCGTTGGGCTGCGCAGCAGCCCCAATGAACCCACCGCATTCCCACAGGCAGTTCGCGGCGCCTGGTTCAGGGCGGCTTCGCCGCCCAACGCAGGGCAAGCCTGCTCGCCACAGAGCGGATGTACGGCGGGGTGAGGAGGGTTACGTCTACGCCGAGTAAGCATCTCGAACATCTCGCGGTGCTTGTGGGAGGGGCTTGCCCCCTCCCACATTTGGTCAGCGAGCCTTCAGTTCACTCCACCCGCAACACAATCTTCCCAATGTGATCCCCACCTTCCATCCGCGCATGGGCCTGGGCGGCGTCGGTGTATTCGTACACTTTGTCGATCATCGGCAGGCAACGCCCGGCCTCCAGCACCGGCCACACGTACTCGCGCAGTTGCTCGGCAATCGCGGCCTTTTCTTCCTTGGTGCGCGCGCGCAGCAGGGAGCCGGTGATCACGGCGCGCTTGGCCATGATCGTCAGCAGGTCGACGTCATTCGCCTTGCCGCCGCCAAGGAAACCCAGCATCACCAGGTGACCGTCCATGCCCAGGGCCTTGAGGTTATTGTTCAGGTAGGAGGCGCCCATGATGTCGAGGATCACGTTGACGCCTTTGTCGCCGGTCTTTTTGGCAATGACCTCGGCAAAATCCTGCTCACGATAATTGATCGGCTCGGCGCCGAGCTTGGCAATCGCTGCGCATTTGTCGGCGCTGCCGGCGGTGGCGAAGGCCTGGATGCCGAACTCGCGGCACAGCATCAATGCGGTGGTGCCGATGCCGCTGGTGCCGCCGTGGATCAACGCGCGTTGGCCCTTGTGCGCACCGCCAAGGCCGAACAGGTTGGCCCACACGGTGAAGAAGGTTTCCGGCACGGCGGCGGCTTGAATCCAGTCCATGCCTTCGGGGATCGACAGCGCCTGGCTGGCCGGCACGCTGCAAAACTGCGCGTAGCCGCCGCCGTTGGTCAGGGCGCAGACCTTATCGCCCACCGCGTACTCATTGACCCCGCTGCCCAGCGCCACCACTTCACCGGCCACTTCCAGCCCCGGGATCAGGCTCATGCCGGGCTTCATCGGGTATTTGCCGGCGCGTTGCAAGGCGTCCGGGCGATTGACCCCGGCGGCATGCACGCGAATCAGGATCTCGCCGGGGCCTGCCACCGGCACATCGGCGCGGCGCGGTTGCAGCACTTCAGGGCCGCCCGGCGTGGTGATTTCGATCAGGGTCGTTTCTTTTGGAAGGGTCATTTAAGGTTTCCTGCAGCGATGAGCGTATGGGTTGGGACCGTAGCGAGTGGTCGGCGGTTCAGCACAATCATGCCCAGCTCCAGCACCAGCGCGACCACAATTGCGCCGGCGGCGAGCATGAACAGCAGCGCATGCTGGCCGCCGCTGCTGTTGAACAACGCCGAGTAGGCAAAGCCGGACAGCGCCTGGAAGGTGGCAAAGGACACCGTGGCGCGGCTCCAGGCCACTTGTTGCTGATGGTGGTCGGGCAGCAATTCATGCACGCGCGCCAATGCCAGGGGCACGATGCCCGGTGGGAACGAGCCGAGGATCACGGCCAGCACGGCGAGCCCGCTAAACGCGCCGGTAAACGGCAACAGGCCGACGGCAATCGCCTGCACCACCAGCACCAGCCGGATGCTCGAGCGTGCGCCGAGTTTATCGGCCAGGAAGCCATAGGTGACCGGCCCCACAATTGCGCCCAGGCCGTACATCACCCAGATCATCGCGCCGATAGGTGCGCCGTCACCGAGCCCGCGCGCCACGTAGTCGACCAGGAACACCATGGCCGGCACCAGGCCCGCCGCCATAAAGGCGTACTGCGCGAACAACAGGTACACGCCGGACGGTGTCGATGCGGGCGTGGCCGCTGGCTGTGCTGCCTCGTGCACCGTGCCGATGGGCCAGGCGAACCAGCTGGCGGCGGTCAATACCAGCGCCAACAGGCCCAGGCCGACCCAGGTCTGTTGCAAACCCAGGCGCAACAGCGGCGGTACGAGAGTGCCGGAGGCGGCGATGCCCAGGCCGATCCCCAGGAAGATCGCACCACTGGCCAGCCCACGGCGTGCCGCCGGTACGTGGGGCAGCACGGTCGCCGCCACCAGCACCATGATCGCGCCACCGGCAACCCCCGACAGCAGGCGCCAGGCAAAGAACCACACCACCGAGAGCGGGAAGGCACAGGCGAAAAACGCCAGGGTCACCGCCACCATCATGAGGCGCAGTGCGGTTTTGTTGGACGTGCGCTGGGCGATGGGCCGGCCGATCAGCGCGCCGATCAGATAGCCCACCAGGTTGGCGGCACCGAGGTACACCACGTCGTTGGCGGAAAACCACTGGGCCTGGATCAGGCTTGGAATCAATGGCGTATAGGCAAAGCGCGCCAGGCCGATGCTGACCAGGCTGGCGCAGAGGCCGGCAAAGATCGGCAGCCAGATCGCTGCGCGGGGAGGGGATTGGGTGTCGAGCATGATGGCTGTCCTGGGTATTTTTCTCTGGTGGCCAGCATAGCCAGATTGATCGATGCAATAATGCAGCGATTACTCGCCATAGAGATGCAGATATGCATCATAAGGAGCCAGCATGAATTGGGACGACGCACGGGTATTCCTGGCGGTCTGCCGCGAGTCGACACTGCGCGGCGCCGCGCGCGTGCTGGGCGTGGACCAGGCCACCGTCGGGCGGCGGGTCAACGCGCTGGAAAAGTCGCTGAGCGCGACCTTGTTCCTGCGCACCTCCGAGGGCTATGCACTGACCGCCGTCGGCGAAGCCGCCTTGCTCTCGGTGGAAAAAATGGAGCGCTCGGCCCTCGACCTGGAGCGTCAGATCCAGGGCCTGGACGACCGCCTGACCGGCACCGTGCGGGTCACCACCACCGACTCCCTGGCCATCGACTTCCTGATCCCGGCCATCGCCCGCCTGCACGCCCAGCACCCCGACGTGCGCGTGCAGCTGGACGCCTCGACGCAGATCCTCAGCCTGGCCAAGCGTGAAGCCGATATCGCCGTGCGCAACACGCGCCCGGACAACCCCGACCTGATCGCACGGCGCATCGCCCGTTGGCCCCTCGGCCTGTTCGCCTCCCGCGCCTACGTCGAGCAACACGGTATCCCCACGCCGGGCAGCCTGTTCGAAGGCCACGACCTGGTGGTGTACCAGCCCTACCTGCAAAGCCAGAAAGACCTGAGCCTGGTCGCCGAACCCCTGGGGCGCGGGCGTATCGTGGCGTCGCTGAGTTCCAGCCTGCTGGTGCGCCGCTCGATTGCCGCCGGTATCGGCATCGGCGAAATCCCGGTGCACACCGGCGAGATGGACGGGCTGGTCCGCCTCTGGCCGGAGCGCACGCGGGCGTTGCCCTACGACGTGTGGCTGGTGACCCACGCCGACCTGCGCCACACCGCGCGGGTGCGGGTGGTGATCGATGAAATCGTCGCGGGGTTTGCCGGCACAGGGGACTAAGGTCAGCACACGCTTGCAAGCGTGCGCGCAGCGCTGCGCACACAATCGGCGTCGGTGATTTTTCACGGACGCAGGTATTTATGAACGAATCAAGGAATCAAGCGCTGGGGCTGTTGTTTCTGCGGGTCAGCGGGGCGTTGTTTTTGCTGTGGGTGCACGGCTTGCCCAAACTGCTCAACTACAGCGAACAACTCAAGCTGATCGAAGACCCGTTTCACCTCGGCGCGCAGGTGACCCTGCTGTTGGCGATCTTCGCCGAAGTGCTGTGCCCGTTGCTGATCCTCGCCGGGCTGCTGGTGCGCCTGGCGTGCCTGCCGATCCTGGCGGTGCTGTTGATCGCGATGCTGGTGGTGCACCCGGAGTGGACGTTGTTTGAAGGGCAGTTCGGCTGGCTGCTGTTGATTATTTTCACCAGCATCCTGATCGCCGGGCCAGGGCGGTTTGCCTTGGGCCAGCGGTTTACCTGAATAAACAAAGGCCGGGCAAGCCCGGCCAAATAAGGAGAGGGTGGTTCAGCGCTGCAGGAACGCCAGCAGGTCTTCGTTCAACTGCTGGGCATGGGTCACCGCAAACCCGTGCGGCGCGTCCTTGTACACTTTCAGCTCGGCGCCCTTGATCATTTCGGCCGCGGCTTTGCCGGTGGTTTCGAACGGCACGATCTGGTCGCCATCGCCATGGATCACCAGGGTCGGCACGTCGATCTTGGCCATGTCCGGGCGGAAGTCGGTTTCGGAGAACGCGGTGACGCAATCCACGGTCGCCTTGAGGGAGGCCAGCAAGGCCACTTGCAAGGTCTGGGTCTGCACGCCCTGGGAGACATTCTGGCCTTTGTTGATGCCATAGAAGGGCGCGTTGAAATCGCTGAGGAATTGCGCACGATCCTTCAGCAGCTCGGCCTTGAAGCCGGCGAACACATCCAGCGGCACGCCTTGCGGGTAGTCCGGCTTCTGGCCGAACAGCGGCGTGACGGCGCCCAACAGCACCAGGCCGGCCACCCGTGCACTGCCGTGGCGAGCGATGTAGCGCGCAACGTCGCCGCCGCCCATGGAGAAGCCCACCAGGGTCACGTCCTTGAGGTCCAGGTGTTCGATCAACTGCGCGATGTCGTCGGCAAAGGTGTCGTAGTCGTTGCCGGTCCAGGGCTGGTCCGACCGGCCAAAACCCCGGCGGTCAAACGCAATGGTGCGAAAGCCACGGCTGCTCAGGTATTCCATCTGGTATTCCCACATGTCGGCATCCAGCGGCCAACCGTGGCTGAACAGCACGGGTTTACCGCTGCCCCAGTCCTTGAAGTAGATCTGGGTACCATCTTTGGCAACGAATGTGCTCATGCAAAAACTCCTGGTTGAGAGGGCTGAAATACGCTGGCCACTATTGCCGCAAACCGGGCGAAGGGCTTGTACGGGTGTGCTTGCTTGTGACTTACCAACTGAACTTGAGTTCGACGCCCAGGTAATTGCTGTCATCGCCTCCGGCGTCACGCAAGGTCTGGCCGACAGCGTAGTGCACGGCTTCGACGGCGCCCGTGAGGTTGGGCGTGAAGGTGTAGTCGGTGCGCAGTTGCGCGTAGGCCCCGGTCCAGCGGTCGCCCTGGCCAGCGGTTCCGGCGACCGGCAGGTTGGGCTGGGTGTACACCGCGTCGCGGGTGGTCTGCCGCCAGAGCAGGCCGATGGCGGTTTGTACGCTGAGTTTGTCGACGGGTTTGACGGTGATCGACGGCTTGACGTGAATCAGGTTGCTGTAGCCGGTATAGCCCGCCAGGGAAAAGTAATAGCCATTCGGGAACAGCGGGTTGAAGGTGCCGACCGTGCCGTCGCCGGCCTTGCGGTCGCCCGAGGCGATGTCCAGTTGCAGGCCGATGCGCGGCTTCCAGGCCAGGCTGTCGAAGGTGTAGCCGGTGCGGCTGCCGGCGGCCCAGGCGCGAATGCCCTTGGCGCCCACCGAACCCTTTTGCAGCATGGCTTCAAGGTCCCAGTCAAAGCCCATGGCCGCGCCGCCCAGGCGCGCGTCGAGCAAGTGGCGGGTCTCGTCGCCGTCGGCATCCAGGTAGTGCGCGGCGCTGCGCTCATACACGCCGTAGTAGGCGGACAGCTCGTTGCTGCCGCCCACCAGGCGCTCGACCCGCACCATGTGAAAGCGCGCGTCGCTGTTGGACTTGTCATCGAAATGCCGCCCGTCCTCGTACTGCACCGGCTGGCTGGCAATCCCGATAAAGCGCCAGGTCGGCGTTTCCCAGTCGGCCCAGAGCGCATCGAAGGATTGCCGCACATTCGGGCCGTCCCGCGAGGAGATAAACCGCTGCAAGTCGAAGGCGAAATCCTGGCGCCCGACACGCGCCTTGAGCGTGCCGCTGCTGAAGGTGTTGACGTACTCGGCGAAGGCCAGGCGCAGGTCGACACGGTTCTGGTCGGCACCGCCGACGCTGGTCTTGTCGTAGGCGCGTACGTCTTCCAGCTGGGTAAAGACCCGCCAGTTCTGGTTCAGGTGCAGGTCGGCATGCACCTGGAAACGCTGGATCAGGTAGCGATCACGCGCGACGTCCCTGACGCCGAAGGCGCTGGCGTCGTTCATCTCGAAGCGCTCACGCAAGGTGGCGCCCAGCGACAGATAGGTGAACGGGTTGGCGCTCGACAACGCGATGTACTTCAGGCTGTCCAGCGGCTGCGTGCGCAGCGCCGGGTGCTGGAGCACGGACCAGTCTTCCTGCCAGCGATTGGCCTTGATGGCCGGGCGTGTCGGTTGCTCGTCGGCATGGGCGCTGCCGATCAGCAGCGGCCACAGCACGGCCAGGCTCCAGCCTGTATGGCGCTTCATTTTGCCGCGTTGAGCTGGTGGATTTCCGCGACGTAACCGCCCGGGAATTCAACCAGTGCACTGCGCCGGCCTGCGCTGGCAAACGCCGGCACCACCACCTTGGCGCCGGACCCGGTGGCCTTGCCCAGTGTGGCCGCGAGGTCAGCTACCTGATAGCCGGTGGTTTCATGGCCGAAGGGGTAGGGCAGTTGACCGTTGGTGACCAGCACCGCCATGCGCCCGAAGGGCGACTCGATATCGACGCGGCGATAAGTGTTGCCGGCTTGGCCCACATCGACGCCGGGGGCGCGTGTGTTATCGGCCAGGACGTTGCCGTGGGAGAAACCCAGGAAGGCCTTGATGAACGTGTCGGCACGCTCGGCGCTGAGGTACACGCGGTTTTCCGGCACGCTCTGTAAGGCGGCGTAGTTCGGGGTCTTGGTGTGCCAGTAGAGTTGCATGTTCACACCGCCCGGCCACTGCACCACGGCGTCGCGCCCGATCGGGTCGGGAAAATCGCTGACGATCACTGCCGCGCCGTTGTCGCGCGCAGCCTTGAGGGCGACGTCCATGTCCTTGACCAGGTAGCCATTGCGTTCCTGGCCAAAGGGATGCGGAATCGGCGTGGTGAAGCCGAACAGCGACACGGTGCCGACCGGCGTCTGCAACAACTGCGACGTGGTGCTGCTCGGCACCGGCAGCACGTTGACCACCACCTGGGCGGTACTCTTGCCGCCAAAGGTGGCCAGGAAACTCGTGGCAAAACGGTCCACGTCGGCCGGGGCGATGTACACGTGGCTGGTGTCGTACTGCGCAGCCACGGCCACTGCCGGCGTTGCGGCAAAGGCGTTGCCGGTGATGGCTGCGGCCAGCAGCGTGAGTGCCAGGGTTACCGTTTTCACTTTTCTACACATGCCCACTCTCCAGCGCTTTTAGAAAGCCCGGAGCTTAGGGCGAGTGCAATGCGGCGGATTGTACGGACGTGCTCGGTTGAACGGTTCAGCGTCTATGCGGGTCAACTGACCTCTACCCGTCAGATCACACAGGTGAACGAAATGGCCAAGACTTACAGCTACGCCGCCCAGAACGCCAAGGATGCCCTCAAGCCCTTTACCTTCGAGCGCCGCGCGCCGGGGGCTGATGACGTACAGATCGATATCCTCTACTGCGGGGTATGCCACTCCGACCTGCACACCGCGCGCAACGAATGGCACAACACGCTTTACCCCTCGGTGCCCGGCCATGAAATCGTCGGCCGTGTGACCGCGGTAGGCGGCAACGTGAAAAAATTCAAAGTGGGTGACCTGGCCGGCGTCGGCTGCATGGTCGACAGTTGCCAGCACTGCGCCTCCTGCGCCGAGGGCGAAGAGCAATACTGCGAGAACGGCTTTACCGGCACCTACAACGGCCCGGTGTTCGGCGGTGAAAACACCTATGGCGGCTACTCCGACAGCATCGTGGTCAAGGAGAAGTTCGTACTGCGCATCTCCCACGACGATTCCAACCTGGCCGCCGTGGCGCCGTTGCTGTGCGCGGGCATTACCACCTATTCGCCGCTGCATCACTGGAAGGTCGGCCCCGGCAAGAAGGTCGGCGTGGTTGGCCTGGGTGGCCTCGGCCACATGGCGGTGAAGATTGCCCATGCGATGGGCGCACATGTGACGCTGTTCACCACGTCACCGAACAAGCGCGAAGACGGTCTGCGCCTGGGCGCCGATCAAGTGGTGGTGTCGAAGAATGACGACGAAATGGCCAAGGTTGCCAACAGCCTGGACTTCATCCTCAACACCGTCGCCGCGCCGCATAACCTCGACGTGTTCCTCAACCTGCTCAAGCGCGACGGCACCATGACCCTGGTCGGCGCGCCGGACAGCCCGCACCCATCGCCAGCGGTCTTCGGCCTGATCTTCAAGCGCCGCAGCCTGGCCGGCTCGTTGATCGGCGGCATCCAGGAAACCCAGGACATGCTGGACTTCTGCGCCAAGCACGGGATTGTCTCGGATGTGGAGATGATTGATATCCAGGGCATCAACGAGGCCTATGAGCGGATG
Source organism: Pseudomonas sp. (assembly GCF_049590575.1). Classification (GTDB taxonomy): domain Bacteria; phylum Pseudomonadota; class Gammaproteobacteria; order Pseudomonadales; family Pseudomonadaceae; genus Aquipseudomonas. Next base: position 2,883 of record NZ_JBAWDE010000255.1, on the reverse strand, counting down.
CTCAAGGGCGATGTGAAGTATCGGTTTGTGATCGATATGGACAGCCTGAAAAAGGAAAGCAACGCGGCTTGAAAACACCGCATATCTGATGTGGGAGGGGGCTTGCCCCCTCTCACATTCAGGCCCCGGTAAATGTCAGACCGACAGGTGCTCGTACAAAATCGTCGCCCCCACCAGCATCAATACCACGCCCCCCATGATTTCGGCGCGCTTGCCCACCAGGGTGCCCAGCACCCGGCCGAGCATCATGCCGATGGTCACCATGGTCATGGTCGCCAGGCCGATCGCGGCCGCGGCCACCAGGATATTCACGTCGACAAACGCCAGCCCTACGCCCACCGCCAGCGCATCAATGCTGGTGGCAAACGCCGTCACCGCCAGGATCATGAACGAGTGTTGGGTCGGTTTTTCGGCTTCTTCGTCGTCCGCCTTGAGCCCGTTGTAGATCATGTGCAAACCCAGCACCACGAGCAGGGTAAAGGCAATCCAGTGGTCCCAGCTTTCCACCCAGCGCGTGGCCGCGTGGCCGATGGCCCAGCCGATCATCGGGGTAATGGCTTCGATCACGCCAAAGATCAGGCCGGCGCGCAGGGCTTGGGTCAAGCGCGGTTTGTGCAGGCTGGAGCCTTTGCCGATGGCCGCCGCGAAGGCGTCCGTGGACATGGCAAGGGCGAGAAGGATCAGGGAAATGGGGTTCACGGTCGCGCATCCAGTCGGGCTATATGAGACAACGACACAACCACACGCCCGACTTTAGGCATGGATGTGTCGCTGGTCTCACCAACCGAAAAGACGGTGTTCGCACCACGGCATGCAGCCGAATATGTTGATACGAACGCTTCCGACAGCATCAGAAGCAGGTTACTCCCCAACGAAGTGGGCGATGTTAGGCGAGCCGATATGAAAATTTTGTCAAAAGTCTCAAGGCCGTTGCGGCTTCACCGACGTGCCGAAGGTGTTGCCCATGCGCACGCTGGTCGCCGCCGGGGTGGCCAGCCCGACCTTGTTCGGCGGGCGTTTTTCCACGGAAATGTTCTGCGCTTCGCGGTTCTTTTGCGCGGCTTTGGTCGCGTTCGTGTCGTTGCCCATCTGCTGGCTCAGGCAGCCGTAGTCGGGCGCCTTGTAGCCATCCACCGAAACTTCGGCGCAGCTCTCGGCATGGGCGGCAAGGGGCAGCCAGGTGCAGAGCAACAAGCTGGCGAGGGGCATCAATAGCTTCATCATGGCCTCCTGGCGGGCCCGAGGGAGTGGGCCGTGAAGGCTTGCAAGTGTAGAGCAGCGGGCCTCTCGTCACCGTGATGTTTTTTTTGCTATCACCGTAACATCAGGTTCATAAACGGGCCTCAGGATGACGGTTTTCTAGGGCGCGTCGGCCGTGCAGCGATGCAGAGCAGGGGGTGAACAGGGGGCCTGGAGGCGCGCCGTATGCGCCCTGGTCTTGCTGTTGCTGCTGGCTGGCGCCGGTCCCGCGCGGGCAGCGTCAGCGCCGCTGGTGTTGAACCTGCCGGCGCAGGACCTGGAACATGCCCTGCAAGCCTATAGCCGCGCCACCGGCATGGCGGTGCTGGTCGACCGCGAGTTGACCCGGGGCCGGCGTTCCATCGGCGTGCGTGGGCGCTTCACGGCGCAAGAGGCTCTGGCGATGTTGCTGACAGGGAGTGGCCTGATGGCCCGTTATGCACGCAGCGATGCGTTTACCTTGCAGATGCCCGAGGTCAGCCAGCCGCCCGTTACGCGGGGGGCGGCTGCACGTCACGCCGCACGGATCAACAACAGTTACGCCACGGCCTTGCAGCAGGCCATCGAAGCCAGCCTGTGTCGCTCGCCCTTGACCCGCCCGGGCAGTTTTCGCGCACTGGTGCAGGTCTGGGTCAACCCGCAAGGGCTGATCGAACACAGCCGGCTGGTCAGCACCACCGGCGATGAACAACGCGATGAAGCACTGGTACGCGGCCTGGGAACGGCGCGGGTGGAACGCCCCGCACCGAGTTCGCTGCGCCAGCCGGTGACTTTACTTTTGATGCCCGACACAACAGGAACACGCATGGAATGCACAGCAGTGAAAGGAGCCTGGGGCGGATGAAAAAGACCGGGCACAGCACGATGGTCAATTTGTTCCTGGCGTCCTACGAAGACTTCAAGGTGCGTTTGCGCAAGCGCCTGGGGTCGGAGGACCTGGCCAACGACGTCCTGCACGAAACCTACCTGCGGGTCGACCGCATGGAAGTGCCGCCCAACCTGGCGCAACCCAATGCCTACCTGTACCGCATGGCCTTGAACATTGCCGCCGACCGCCGCCAGGCCGACGCGCGCCTGCTCACCGGCAGCGAGGTGGAAGAGCTGCTGCAAAGCGCCGACGAAGCCCAGGACCCCTCGCGGGTGGTGGGCGGCCAGAAAGAAATCCAATCCCTGGTCAAGGCCCTCTACGAGTTGCCGGCGCGGCGCCGCAAGATCCTTATCGCCGCCCGCCTGGAAGAGGCGCCGCACCTGGAAATCTCCCAGCGTTTCGGGATTTCCACGCGCATGGTCGAGAAGGAAATCAAGGCCGCCCTCGGCCACTGCGCCAAGCGCCTGGAAAGAAAAGTGATCCAGCGGTTCGGTCCCGGGGCCGGAAAACCGTCTTAGTGTCGAGTCCCTGATAAATCCGTGAGTATGTGCGCGCTTGAATATTTTTAGCCTCTCCACCGCCCGGGAAACCGCCGCCAGCCCTTTGCACGATGAAGCCCGCGACTGGCTGGTGCTGCTGACCTCGGGCCGCGCCACCGTGGCCGATGCCAAGGCCTTGCAGGCCTGGTGCGCGCAGAGCCCCGAGCACGCCCAGGCGTTCGAGCAGGCCAAGGTGGTTTGGCAGCAACTGGCCCCGGCCCTTGATCAAGTCGCGCC
>NZ_JBAWDE010000254.1:0-22826 GCF_049590575.1 Pseudomonas sp. | reverse complement strand
CGCTGTTCCAGGCCACCACGTTCAGCGACAACGCCACATCCGCGCCATCGCCCGCCGCGTCCGCCAGGGCGGTTTGCAGCAAGGTCGCGGCGCCGCCAAAGCTCAGCCCCCACACCGCCACGCCCAGGTAAACCACCTGCGGCACATCGCCGAGAACGCCGAACAACAGGCTTACCGCCGCGAAGGACAGCAGGCTCGCCAACACGGTTTTGCGTAACCAAGGGTCGACGAGCTTGGCAGTGAGCCAAATCCCCGCCAACGCGGCGATGCCGAACACCAGCAACACCAGGTCCACGCGTTCGGCCAGGCCTGCGGGCGTCACAAACGGCGCGATGTAGGTGTACAAAATGTTATGCGCCAGCATCCAGCTGATCACCACCGCCAGCACCGGCCGCACGCCCGGCGTGGTCAGCACGTTGTGCAGTGACAGGCGTTGATGGGCGGGCTGGGGCGCGTAGTCCGGGACTTTCACCAGCACCCACACAATCAGCACCAGGGTCAGGGCCGACATCACGCCGAACGCAGTGCGCCAACCTACCAGGCCGCCGAGCCAGGTGCCCAGCGGCACGCCCAGCGACAGGGCAATCGGCGTACCGACCATCGCCAGCGCGAGTGCCTTGCCCTGTTGATGCGGCGCGACCATGCGTCGCGCGTAGCCACCCAACAGGCTCCAGGCCAGCCCCGCCGCGACGCCGGCGAAAAAGCGCGCCACCAGGGTCACGCCATAGTGTGACGACAGCGCGGTGATCGAGTTGAACAGCAGAAAACCGACGATAGTCAGCAACAACACATTGCGTCGGCGCCAGCCGCGGGTGGCGATGGTCATGGGGATCACCGCCAGCAACGAGCCGAGCGCATAGGCGGTGACCATCTGCCCGGCCATGGACGGGGAAACCGCCAGGCCTTCACTGATCAACGGCAACAGGCCGGCGGGCAGGGTTTCGGTGACGATGCAGATGAAGCCGGTCATGGCCAGCGCGAGCAAGGCACCCATCGGCAGGCGCTCGGATGAGGCAGATAAGGTCAGTGAGGGCGTCACGGGAAACTCCTTGAGGCTATTTAGATACTGATCGATATAAATATTGCAGGCTGCGTGCGCACGTTGTCAACGACTTATGTATCGACTAGTATTTATCTCATTGCTTACCGGAGACCAGACATGGCACAGATGGGCCGCCCCCGCACCTTCGACCGCGAACAGGCCGTGGAACAGGCCATGCACCTGTTCTGGCAACACGGTTACGACGCCACCTCCCTCGCCCAGCTCAAGGCTGGCTTGGGTGGCGGGATCTCCGCGCCGAGTTTCTACGCGGCGTTCGGCTCCAAGGAGGCGTTGTTCGATGAATGCGTGCAGCGCTACTTGGCGACCTACGCCCAGGTCACCGAATGCCTGTGGGACCAAACCCTGGCGCCGCGCCAGGCTGTCGAGACCGCGCTGCGCCAGTCAGCGCGCATGCAGTGTGAAGACGGGCACCCTAAGGGCTGCATGGTCGCGCTGGGCGTGATGAGCGCGCCAAGCCCGGAGAATGCGCGAGTAGCGGACGCCTTGACCGCGTCGCGGCTACGCACCCGTGCGGGGATCGTGGCGTGTGTGGAGCGCGCGATCACCTTGGGCCAGTTGCCACAACAGACCCAGCCGGCCGTGATGGCCACGGTGTTTGACAGTTTTTTGCAGGGGGTTTCGATATTGGCGCGCGATAACGTGCCCCATGCAGTCATCAACGCCGCAATCAGCCAGCTTCTGCTGACATGGGACATTGCAGCGTCTATCGCGCCGCCCAGCCATCCCCACATCTGAATAAACAATCCACAAACGCCCGAGCCCCTCGGACAAAAACACAGTGACCGTCGCACTCCCAGGCGAAATCAATCACCTCCCGGCACGGTAATAAACGCATCGGCACCGGTTGAGTATTCGATGATGGACGGCGTTCCCATCTTGAGTTTATGCCGCTCAATATGGTCGCTTTTCATCCGGGAAAGGAAACGCACCAAGTACAAACCGGGCTCATCCAATTTGACCACGTACTTGAGTTCATAGGATTCGGACGGGCCGACATCCAGATAAGGAAACACCAGCAAGGTCGAACTCATGCCGTCGTATCGCGCGCGGGCAATGTCCCAGGCGCGGCCATACACCGGCAGGCCTGCCTCGAAACGCTCAACTTTGACGACCGATAAGACCCGCTGATCAAGGTTCAACCTGGCGATGTCATTACCGCTGTTGGAGAGCGTGACGCCAATCTCCAACAAACTCGCGCCGCCCTCGGCGGGCATCAAGTGGGTAGCCAGGCTCGCGCCCACATGGGCGCTCAGCTGGGTCTTCATCTGCATTTCCTTGAGCAGCAGCGCGCTCATCTGCGAGTCATGTTTGACGTAGTAGGTCACCCATACGGTCCAGGCGGCCACACACATCAGGCCAACAAGGGACGCCACACTCGCAAATACACCCACCTTGATCTGCACCAGCTCCCAGTAGCCGCGGCGCAGAGATTTTTCTCTTGGAGACGTACGATTCATACACAGGTTGCTCCTGAACAAAGCGAGCAAACCTACGGCAACCCCATACGTTCAAGCAATAAACCTCACGCTGGCTCAGCGCTGTCCTCAATAGAAGGCTCGCTGATCGGCACCGGCTCGGCCATGAACAGGAACACCGGCGACATCATCGTCGGTGATTGTGACGGCCTGGTGGTGGTGGAGCAGGACCGCGTCGAAGAAGCGATTCGCCTGAGCCGTAGCCGGGAAAATAAAGAGGACGGTATTCCTGCAGGGCTGGAGGCCGGAAAAAGTACGATGGACTCGCTGGGGTTGGGGCCGACGCTGGAGAAGCTTGGGAGGCGCTGACGTCCAACCCGCTCCGATCAGAATACTCCTACAGCTTATTCCGAATCGAGACACGCCAGGAACAATGGCCACTTCTTTATAGTAACGCTTCGCATTTAGCGGATACCCCACCGAAAACGCGCCCTCCTCCCCAGGGCGCGTCCTCGTTTAGAAGGATCTTTATGCAAAGCCTTACACGCTCCCCCACACGCCTGCTCGGCGCGCTGGCTGTGATTGTCTGCGGGCTATTTACAGCCCAGGCTAGCGCCGACCACACCGACCTCTCACTAACCCACGAAAAAAATAGTCAGTCTTATGTCGTGAATGTCGATGGCAGCTTTGTGCTGGATGTCGAGCGGATTTTCCGGGTCAATGAAGAACGCGCCATCGAACCCAATGCCCAACGGTCGGTCAGCTACAACCGCACCCTTGAAACCCTGGACATTCTCGATGCGTATACCTTGAAACCGGATGGGCGCAAGGTCGTGGTGTCGCCCGAACAGATCAAGGAACAGCAGGAAACGGCCTCGGCCGACGCGCCGATGTTCCAGGACTCGCGGGTCAAGGTGGTGATATTCCCGGAGCTGCAGGTGGGTGACCGCATGGTCCTGCGCTACCAACGTCATCGCCACACGCCGCTGTTTCCCGGCCAGTTCGAAGACCTCTTCGCGCCGGACTTCTACCAGAACGAGCAAGTCCATCTGAGCTACGACATGCCCAGCGACTTGCCGCTGCACTCCGACCTAAGGGGCTTTAAAGCATCCGCGCCGACCACGGCAAAAGGGCGAACGGTGTACCGTTGGGATTTGCAGTCTGCCGAAAAAAATCGCGTAGAAGATGGCTCCGTCGCTTACACCGATTACGGCCAATTCCTGGCGGTCTCGACCTTCGCCAGCTACAAGCAATTTGCCCAGGCGTACGCGTCCAGGGCCCAGGTGGAAGTGACGCCGGCCATCACCCAACTGGCCAATGAGCTCACCGCACACCTGCAAACACCGCGCAGCAAGGCGTTGGTATTGAGTGACTGGGTGCGCAAGAACATCCGTTATGTCGCGGTGTACGTCGGTGCGGGCACGGTGGTGCCGCACTCGGCGCAAGCCGTCTTGGATAACCGCTATGGCGACTGCAAGGACCATGTCGCCCTGCTGGAAGCACTGCTCAAGGCGGTCGCCCTCGAAAGCTCGCCAGCCCTGATCAACCTCGGCAACGCCTACGAATTGCCGAAGGTGCCGACCCTGGGCGTGCTCAACCACGCAATCACCTATATACCCGGCCTTGACCTTTACCTGGACTCGACCGCCAGCCCCATCGCTGCCGGCTACCTGCCTATTCCGGAACTGGGCAAAACGGTGGTGCTGACCCAGACCGGCGAGTTGGGCCATACCCCCGCCAACCAACGGGGCAAGGTCGACACCGCGCTACTGTTCAAGGTCAATGCACGCGGTGGCGCCGACTTTACCCACGACTCAACCGTGGAAGGCTGGGGCGCGGAATTCAACCGCTTCGTGTTCAAGGCCATGCAGCCGGCGGACCGCGACCAGTTGGTCGGGAACGTGCTGAGCATGTACGGGCAATCCGGCAGCGGCGTGATCGAATTCGACTCACTGGAAGGCAATGCCAACACCTTCAAATCCACGATCAAGGGCCACACCGGCAACCTGGTCAACCTGCCCGGGCCGACGGGCGTTCCGACCTTGACCAGCCTGGCCGGCGGCATTGCGCAAAACGTGTTTACCTTCTTCACCGAAAATGAACGCACCCAGACCTTCACGTGCGTATCGGGTGAAATCTTCGAGCAGGCACGCCTGGAGTTCCCCGGCAAAGTGCAGGTCCTGGCAGTGCCCAAGGCAGTGTCGCTGAAAAAGGCTGGCTTCGATTACCAGGCTACCTATGTAAAAAAAGCCAACACCGTGCTGATCACGCGTCACTATGTGTTCGCCAAGGCAGACGCGCTGTGCACTCCGCAGGATTTCCGAGCCATGAAGCCGGCGATTGAAAGCATGGTCAACGACCTGAAGAGCCAGATCATCGTGCAGGCCAAATAACGGCCTGGTTCTCGCGCTCCAGCTGGAGGAGCTGGCGCGCCAGGATCGTCAGGAGGTCGAGGCTGATTCAAGGGCCACCTCAGCCACGCGTATGTCGACGCACACACTGCACCAGCCCGTCCAATGCCTGCGACTTCACCGGTGCCAGCACGCAGACCGTGTGCTCGCGTTCGCCTTCGGCCACCGTCAGCGTGTAATGCACCTCACCGGGTTTACAAGAGGCCGGCAGAGCGCTTTGCGGTAACTGAAAGAAATCAGAAGCCTCGATCAGTTGCCGCACTTCCTGCTGGTCTTGCTCGGACAAGGTGCCCACCTCCACCGTGCGAGGCTTGGACAAGCCGGGAAAAAACGCTGGCCCGCCGTTTTCCGAAATCGAAATATGCATCACTGTTCCTCACTGCCAAGGCCTGATGTCACACATGAATGCCCACTGCTTTCCAGCCGTCCTTGACTGCGTGCTGCTCGTCTTTGTCAGCACCGTACAGGCGACCCGCAATATCGTGGGTAATCCGCGCAAACCGCAGAAACCCTGAGTTCGGCCGCAGGCGCGAGTCGCGCAAGGCGTCATACCAGATGCGCCCTGCCCGCTCCCAGGCAAAACCGCCGATTAGCGTGGCCACCTGATAGAACGCATGGTTGGGAATGCCGGAATTGATATGCACCCCGCCGTTGTCATCATAGGTCTGCACAAAATCATCCATGTGCGCAGGTTGAGGATCTTTGCCCAGCAACTTATCGTCAAACGCCGTCCCCGGCGCTTTCATCGAGCGCAGGGCAACGCCTTTGATCTTGCTGGTAAACAATCCCTTGCCGATCAACCAATCCGCGTCCTCGGCCGTTTGCTTCAACGCATACTGCTTGATCAGCGAGCCAAACACGTCCGACAACGACTCGTTGAGCGCACCGGATTGATTGAAATACATCAGCTTGGCCTCATCCTCGGTCACCCCATGGGCCAATTCATGGCCAATCACATCAAGGGCGATAGTGAACCGATTGAACACCTGCTGATCCCCATCACCAAAGACCATTTGGCTCGAATTCCAGAACGCATTGTTATAGCTCCGGCCAAAGTGCACGGTGGCGTCCAGCGCCAGGCCGGCATCATCGATGGAGTTGCGGGCAAACACCTGCTCGAAAAAGTCGAAGGTAGCGCCCAGACCCTCGTAGGCCTCGTCCACCGCGACATCCCCGCTGGCGGGTTGTCCCTCGCCACGGATCAGCTTGCCGGGCAAGCTATCGGTACCCTCGGCGCTGTAGATCGACCGGCGTTTTTCAGCCGCCATTGCCAGCGCCATTTGGGCTGGACCTGCGGCTGGAAGCGCGACCATGCGCAACGCGCGGAACGTGCTGTCTTTGGCGCGGGTGCGCAACGCGCAATCGCGCTGGGCTTTATTACCGTTGCGCGCGATTTGATCAAGCATGTACGGGGGAATAAGGCAGAAAATCGGATGACGACCGTGGCGACTACACATAAGCCAACTCCGTGTGGATCCTTGGTGAATATCCAGGCAACCGTTTCAGGATAGTTGCCTCGAGTGAGCGCATGAGACCAATTGTCATAAACCTGTGTTGCAGTTGTGTTTATCCAGGGACCTGCAAGGAACCGCCATGCCGGCACGCAAAGTCAAAGTCGACCTTTCACACCGTCCTCGGCTCGCCGACCTGCGACCGTTGATCCCAGCCAGCCCGACGCTGACCCTGATGGAGGCCAGGGCCGCCGTTAAAAAAGTTACGCCGCCCGAGGCGCTGCAGGGTCGGCAAGGTTATGCCGAGGATTTCCTCAGCAGCTTCGTCGTACCGTGGCCCACAGTGGATGACGCACTGGCCGACGACGTACAAGCACTGGATGACGGTGCAACACGACTGGACTACCTGCATTTTTCAGTGACAATGTCGCGCCCCCGACGACTGGCGTTCTACGTGGGCGTCAATATCGACGGCGGCTCGCCGGTAGACGTGCCCCGCAGCAACGATACCTGGGCCTATGACGGTCGCGTGCCGATCAGCGCACAGGTGGGCGAGGAGCTCTACGCCAGTAATGGGCTGGATCGTGGTCACCTGGTTCGCCGGCAAGACCCCAACTGGGGCGAAGACGCGACAGTCGCCAACCTCGATACCTTCCACTTCACCAACTGCTCGCCGCAGATGAGTGCGTTCAACCAGAAGACCTGGCTGGAACTCGAGGATTACATTCTCGACAACACACGCCGCTGGAAGGCCAGGGCCACGGTGTTCACCGGCCCGGTGCTGGCTGAAGATGACCGCGTTTACCGTGGCGTGAAAATCCCCAGGGCGTTCTGGAAAGTCATCGCTTATCTGGGCGATGACGGAAAACCTTCAGCGAGCGCCTACATGATCGACCAAAGCCGTGAGCTGGACCAGTTGGACCTGGTCTTCGGCCCGCTCAGAACCTACCGCCGCAGCGTCCTGCACATCGAGCAATTGACCGGCATCCGTTTTGGCAACCTGGCCGACTATGACGGGTTCAGTAATGAAGAGCGCGCGACGGGCACGCACATTCAGGCGCTTATCCAGGGCCCTGAAGATATTCGGCTATAACCGAGGGATTCAGGCATCGCCTCAAGCTCAGGAGGAAAAAACTTCCGCGCGCTGTCGCGTCGGGCGCGCGTACCTGAGCGGTTGCTGCTGCCAGGCCAGTTGCGCCTGAACCTCAGCCACGGCCTGCAGGACTTTCTGTGCCCAGCGTTCATCCTGCGGGTCCACCACAACCACGCGAAAGCCGTGATCCTGGCCCTCAAGCTGCACCCCTTCGGAATCATCGACATGCAAGTCGATATCGAATGCCGGCGGAAATTTCGAGGGCGCGTTCATCAGCCCATGCACCGTCAGGGCCTGGCTGTGCAACACGCTGTTGACCACGCCGTCGACGCGGATGCCATACAGCAACAGCCAGCGCCTGATATAGGCCGGGGTCCGGCCCGACGAGGTGTAGACCCAGATACTGCAGCCCTGGCGCCTGAGCTCGCGCGTCAGCGAGCGGGTGCCCAGGCGCAACGGTTCGCCCAGCCAGCGGTGCACACAGGCCGGCAGACGGCTGTGCTCGACGGCGCAGTGGTGAAGCTGACACGCCAGGGTGTCATCGATATCAAACGAAATACGCACGCGCGGTTGCCTCTTCAGCGCTATCGGCTTGCAGGACTTGATAGCCTGCCAGGCCCGCGTCGCGAAAACCCGGCATGTACCCAGGCTCGGATAGCGGCTCATCAGTAGCCCTCCCGCGAGACGCTCAGCGGCGTATCGCCTAGAAAAAACTCGCCTGGATCAGGCGCTTTGTCTTCCAGGAAGGCGGCGTATTTTTTCTTGATCTTGGGCAATTCGTACAAGGCCTTGACACCATGCTTGGCGGAGTTGCGTATCACCGACGAGGGGTTGAAATAACCTTCGGCGTTTTCCAGCGTCAGCACAAACGGCGGCAAGCCTGCGCGCATGAGCAAATAGCTGACGATAAGCGACCCGCTACGGTTGTTACCTTCAATGAACAATTGCGGCTTGCTGAGGATGCGAACATATACACCGGCCGCACGCTTCCACACAGACTCGCTGCGGTAGGCGCAATACCAGTTGTACAAGTCCTTTATCCCCCCTTCAACATTGTTGAAGAAGTGCTGCTCGGTAGCGGCCAGGTGCTGGGCGTATTCCAGCCGACGCGCCGGGTCGCGGCCACACAGCACGGTGGCGTTGATCTCCAGCATCAGGTTCAGTTGCTGGAGGTCGAACAGGTCGACACCGCGTGCGACATAGTCATCAATGAGCGCGTAGCCTTCAAGCACATTGTGCAGCACTTCGTCAGTCAAGGGGTCGCGCTGCTCGGTAAAGTGCCGGCTGAGCTCGGCAAAACGGGCCTGCACCTTGCGCAGTGCACGTTCAATCGCAGCTAGATCAAGACGACGAATTGCAGACATTAGCGATCCTGAAAACAGTCAATAACAAAATAAAACGACCGAAGGCCGAGTCGCGCCGTGGTTCCGGCGTGGGCGGCATTCGGCCTTGATCGGAGGTGGTTGCCTAGCTGAACTTGCCGCTGATGTAATCCCCGGTCATTTGTTCGCGTGGGTTGTCGAAAATCTGCGCGGTAGGGCCCATCTCCACCAGGTAGCCCGTGCGCGTGCCCTGGGAAATATCCACCGAGAAGAACGCTGTGGTGTCGGCGACCCGGATGGCCTGCTGCATGTTGTGCGTCACCAGGGCGATGGTGTAATCCTTCTTCAACTCGACCATCAATTCCTCGACCCGGCGGGTGGCGATCGGGTCAAGCGCCGAACACGGCTCATCGAGCAACAGCACTTCCGGCTCGGTTGCGATGGCGCGAGCGATGCACAGCCGCTGCTGCTGGCCACCGGACAGCGACAGACCGCTGACCTTGAGCTTGTCCTTGACCTCATCCCACAGCGCCGCGCCTTGCAGGGCGTGCTTGACGCGGTCACCCAGGTCGCCCTTGTAGCGATTGAGGCGCAGGCCAAAGGCGACGTTGTCGAAAATGCTCATCGAGAACGGATTCGGCTGTTGAAACACCATGCCGATGTAGCGGCGCACGACTACAGGGTCGACGCCCTTGCCATACACGTCTTGCCCGAGGAAGTGGACGTGGCCTTCAAAGCGAAAGCCCTTCACCAGGTCGTTCATCCGGTTAAGGCTGCGCAGTACGGTACTTTTGCCGCAGCCGGAGGGACCGATGAAGCCGGTGATCTTGTTTTTTTCAATCGGTACATGGCTGTCACGCACGGCCATGAAGTTACCGTAGAAAATCTTGTCGAGCTTGCAGTCCATGACCACAGGCGCCTGGGTAACAAACGGAGCGGCTATTTGCGCAGTTGAGACGTTCAAAATTCAGATGCTCCCGTTTTCAGTACTTGGGCTTGCCGAAAATGCGGCTGACAATGTTCACGACCAACACAATCATCACCAGCACCAGCGAAGCCGCCCATGCGAGTTCGAGCTGGTTGTCGAAAGGCATGCCGGAGAAGTTGTAAATCAGCACGGCCAGCGACGCCGTCGGGTTCATCACCGCCAGGCTGCCGTCGTGGTAAATCCAGTAGTTGCTGAACAGCGCGGTAAACAACAGCGGCGCGGTTTCACCCGCAGCGCGCGCCACCGCAAGCATTACGCCGGTGAGGATCGCCGGCATGCCGGTGGGCAAAATGATTTTCCAGATCACCTGCGAGCGCGTGCAGCCCATGCCGTAGGCAGCGTCCTTCATGATCTTGGGCACCATCCGCATCGACTCTTCAGCCGTCAGCACCACGATGGGCAGCATCAGTACCGCGAGTGCCACGCCACCTGCCGGTGCCGAGTAGGTGCCAGTGGTCATGACCACCAAGGCGTAGGCAAACACGCCGGCCAGGATGGAAGGCAGACCTGTGAGCATCTTGGCGGCAAAGCGTGCGGCGTTTGCCAGCTTGCTGTCAGGCCCGAGTTCGGCCAGGAAGATCGCGGCCATGATGCCGACCGGCACCGCGATCGCCGCCGCGATACCGACCATCACGAAGGTGCCCGCCATGGCGTTGCCAAAGCCACCGCCCGTCTCGAAACCGGTGGGTGGCAATTCGGTGAATACCTCCAGGCTCAGGCGCGCGCCACCGCGCGTAATCAGCATGTAGAGCACGGAAATCAGCGGCACGCTGGCCAGCAGCGCGCCCAGCCACACCAGTGTGGTCAACACCAGGCTGCGCAAGGCGCGGCCCTCGAACTTGCGCTGCAGGCTGGGCATGGCGCCGGCCTGCGGGGTCAGGCTGCCGGCAGGGGAAGTCAGGTCAGTCATTATTTGTTACCCCGCTGGGCGTACAGCATGATCATCGAACCGAGGATGTTGACCAGCAGCGTGATGAACATCAGCACCAGTGCGGCGTACATCAACACCTCGATCTCGTTGGGGCCGGCTTCGGGGAAGTTCAGCGCCAACAAGGCGGCCAGGGTATTGGCCGGGGCAAACAGGGAAAGCGAGATGTTGTTCGCGTTGCCCACCAGCATTGCCAGCGCCATGGTTTCACCCAGCGCCCGGCCCAGGCCGAGGACCAGCGAACCGAAGATGCCGGTCGCCGCAGAGGGCACCATCACCTTGAGAATCGCTTCCCAATGGGTGGTGCCCATGCCATAGGCGGCCTGTTTGGTTTTCATCGGGACGCCGGTGAGCGCGTCCTGGGAAACCGCTGCGATGGTCGGCAAAATCATGATGGCCAGTACCAACGCCGCCGGCAGCAGGCCGGGCCCGCTCAAGGACGTGCCGAAAAAAGGAATCCAACCCAGTTCGCTGTTAAGCCAGGCCGTGAGCGGGCGGATCGCCGGGATCACCACGTAGATGCCCCACAACCCATACACCACGCTGGGGATGGCGGCGAGCAATTCGACAATGGTGCGGAACACGGCGGCCAGCTTGGCCGGGAGGAAATCCTGGGTCAGGAAAATCGCCATGCTGACGCCGAAAAAGCCAGCGATCAGCAATGCAATAAAGGCGCTGTAAAGCGTGCCCCAAATGGCAGGCAGGATGCCGTACTTGCCTTGGTTAACGTCCCAGACACTGCCGAACAGTACATCAAAGCCGTGCTTTTCCATGCCTGGCAGGGCCTTGCGTCCAACCTCGAAGATCAAGGCGAAGACCAACGCCAGAATCAGAACCACGCCTATTCGCGCAAGCGCACGAAAGGTGCGATCAACCAGGAAATCCTTCGTAGAAGGCGGCCGGCAGGCTGAGTCCGGGTTAACCGGTACGACAAAAGGTGTGTTCATTGGCGAGTTCCGGAGCGGAGGGGAAAACTCTCTCGGCGCAGCTGAGCCAAACCGAGAGAGGCCTCACGAGCGTTACTTGATGTTGGCGGACGCTTTGCGAACCTGATCAACCACCGATTGCGGCAGCGGGATGTAACCCATCGAGTCGGCGATTTTCTGCCCCTCGGTCAGGCTGTACTCGACCATGTCGCGCATGGCCTTGGCCTTGGCCGGGTTGCCGTTGTCCTTGCGGAAGATCATCCAGGTGTAGGAAGTGATCGGGTAAGACTTGGCACCGTCCGGGTCCGGCAGCCAGGCCACCAGGCTTTCCGGCATTTTCACCGCGGCCAGGGCTTCGGCACCGCTTTCGGCGTTTGGTACAACGTAATGACCGGCCTTGTTCTGCAGCTGGGCGAAGTCGACCTTGGCCAGTTTGGCGAAGCCGTACTCGATGTAGCCGATGGCGCCTGGGGTCTGGCGTACGGTGGCGGTCACGCCGTCGTTCTTCGGCGATTTGATGAATTTGTCACTGGCTGGCCAGTTGACGGTGTTGCCCTCACCCAGCGCTTTCTGAAACTCCGGGTTGATCGCGGACAAGTGCTTGGTGAAGACCGCCGTGGTACCGCTGGAATCTGCGCGCACGACCACGGTGATAGGCGTGTCGGTCAGCTTCAGGTCCGGGTTGGCGGCGGCGATTTGCGGATCGTTCCACTTGGTGATCTTGCCCAGGAAGATGTTGGAGTAAACATCGCGTGGCAGCTTCAGGCCCTTCGGATTACCCGGCAGGTTGTAGGCCAGCACGATTTCGCCCGCCGTCATCGGCAGCAACTGCACGCCTTCGGCGACCTTGGCGATGTCCTCGTCTTTCATGGCCGAGTCACTGGCAGCGAAATCGACGGTTTTATTCAGGAAGTCCTGCACACCCGCCCCGCTGCCCTTGGATTGATAATCCACAGTGACGCCGGCGGTCTTTTTGCTGAAATCCTTGAACCAGGTCAGGTAGATCGGTGCCGGGAAACTGGCACCTGAACCGGTCAGGCGTACGCTTTCCTCAGCAAAAGCCATAGAACTGGCACAAAGAGAAACCGCAACGGCGAGTGCAGCAGACTTCATCAAGCTTTTCATTAAGGAAACTCCTTGTGATAACGGGCTCCCGAACTCTGCAATAGGTTTGTTACGTTTTTATGAATTTTGAGCAACAAAGCCCCGTTGTCCCCGGTTGCCGCCTCAACAGCCATGCTTACGCGCGTAATTAGTTCGTAACAAGTTGCGACTAACACTCTGCTACTCCCCTCCCCTGACGCGAGCGCCCGCCATGTTCTTAACAGAAGACGCCCTGATACGGCGCATCCACCGTGAATTGCTGGATCACAGTGACGAAGAGCTGGAACTGGAATTATCCGAAGACGGGCATGATCTGAACGCCCTGTTTGATGAACACGCTGAGGAAAGCAGCGAAAAGGCCGCGCGACGGGTGTATTTCAGTGAGCTGTTCCGTCTGCAAGGCGAACTGGTGAAGCTGCAGAGTTGGGTGGTCAAGACCGGTCACAAAGTCGTGATTCTGTTCGAAGGCCGCGATGCCGCCGGCAAAGGCGGTGTGATCAAGCGTATTACCCAGCGCCTCAACCCGCGCGTCTGTCGGGTCGCCGCCCTGCCGGCACCCAACGACCGCGAACGCACGCAGTGGTACTTCCAGCGGTATGTCTCACACCTGCCAGCCGCCGGAGAAATCGTGCTGTTCGACCGCAGTTGGTACAACCGCGCAGGGGTCGAACAAGTGATGGGTTTTTGCGACGACGATCAATACGAGGAATTCTTCCGCAGCGTACCGGAGTTCGAGCGCATGCTCGCCCGATCCGGCATCCAGTTGATCAAGTACTGGTTCTCCATTTCAGACCAGGAACAGCACCTGCGCTTTCTCAGCCGCATCCATGACCCGCTCAAGCAATGGAAGCTCAGCCCCATGGACCTGGAGTCGCGCCGACGCTGGGAAGCCTACACCAAGGCCAAGGAAATCATGCTCGAACGCACCCACATCGCCGAAGCGCCCTGGTGGGTGGTGCACGCCGACGACAAGAAGAAAGCCCGGCTCAATTGCATCCATCACCTGCTCGCGCAGATGCCCTACGAGGAGGTCGAGCTACCGCAGATTGAACTGCCCACACGCGTGCGGCAGGAGGACTACTCGCGCAGTCCTACACCACCTGAGATCATTGTGCCGCAGGTCTATTGAGACGAGGCAACCGGGGCGCGCCGCAATCAGCGCCCTGGTGCTTATCCGATCACGTTTTAACCCTGGATTGCCGGGGTAAATTCAGGGCAAAAAAAAAGCCTGCATCGCTGCAGGCTTTTCTCTATCTGGCTCCACGACCTGGACTCGAACCAGGGACCCAATGATTAACAGTCATTTGCTACTGAGAAAAGGGGACAGATCTGCCTGATGTACTTGGTCCATCTTAAATAAATCTGTCCCGTTTAACTGTCCCGTTTAACTAGTCCCGTTTAACTAAGGTTGGCCGGTGCAAGCACCTGCTCCATCAGCGTGTCCGGCTCCGCGTTCGTCCACGTCACAGACGCCGCCGATACCTGTGCGCTGTCAGCCATCATCCTCGGATACTGTCCGGGACTCGGAGTAACAGTCTTCTCTTGGAGAAATTTCTGCATTTCGGTATTCAACGAGACTTTGACGCCTACTGGCGGCATAACTTGTTCGGCTCTTGGTTACGGGGTTATTCGCCACTTACTACGGCCTCGGCTGACTTCTGCACGTTCATCCCGTCGCCTTTCGACGCTCGGTAGCACTGTGGCAAACGTGCAGATCTCCCAGGATAATTCGCGCGACCTTCCTGCTTATGCCTGTCGGATCTACGTCGCAGCGTCCCGTGCAAGTATTGGGCTTTAGGGAAACACGCCCCTTTACCCCGCTGCGCCGCCTCTATCCGCTTGCTGTTCGTCAGGCCAGCATTTTGCCTCGGGCTTCCTTCAGATTCGCGGTCACCCGCGACACCCTTGCCTCTGGCTAACACTTCCCCTTGCCGGGTGTGTAGAGGACTTTCACCTCCAAGTCACCAGCGAGGCCACCACAGCCAAGCTGGTTGCGCTTGCGCGCAACGCGTCATACCTGGCGCACGTGCAAAAACACCGGCGCAAGGCCGGTGTCTAAAGTGCCAGACCAGCTCGATACGAGACTTTTACAGATAAATCAACATCAGCGCGACAATACCAATGTGATACTACCTCAAGAACATATCGATATCGTCTAGAGCATCCGCAATTTGCCCTGAGATGATGTTGTCATCTAGATGTTCACGAAGAGCAATGAGTACTTTTTCTTTATCAAGCTGGCGGTGAATCCTTGCTATATGTCCAAGACAAGTTACTGCAAGCCCTCTAACATCAGGGCTTTCGTTGCTGAGGAATTCTAAGCATTTATTCTGTGCCCATCTCCAATCAGAATCATTTAAAGCAACGGAGACAAGTGCCTCACAAATGTTCTTAACATCCCTCGAAGCGAACGCTTTTTCTAAAGCTCGCTTATTATAAGTTTGGGAATCTTGATAGTTCATTAACGCTTCCCACCAGTAAGAATATTACCTTTACGATCAGCCATACCTGCCTGTTGCAGGGCTTTTTGCATGTCTGGATGCAAATCACTCCAAGAGCGGACATGGCCGTGATAAGTCGTATCTAGCGTTTTGTCAAAAACAACAAAATCTTTAGAATCATAGTCAATTCCGACTCGGCGAGGGGATGTCGGTTTAACTTGAATCGAAAAATCTAGCGCTTCTTGACCATTGACCGGAGCACGACTCTTAACTGCATTATCGACTTTCCCGTGGTAGGGAGCAGCTTCATAGTCCAATCGGCGCATGGCGCCTGCACTTTCACCGGCAGCTCCTGTCGCTTTTGTACCAGCCTTGCCCACCCCAAACAGGATTGCTGTCCATTTTGAAAGTGTACCAAGGGTTTCAGGGGCTACGTCAACGCCTACTCCTGCTGCTGCATTACTTGCTGCCCCAAACACATTTTGGGCGATACCTGCGGCAAGTACCCTGTCTCGGGACTGGGTGTTCATGTAGTCAACCGCTATCAGCATACGCGACACCTCATCGGGCAGGCTGCCACTGGCTCGTGCTTGAGAAATCAGTTCATGAGTTTTGTAGTAACTCATTACCCATTCGCTGTAGGCCTCTCTACATTTCGCAGGATCACTCTCACAAATGCCATTGAGGCGTTTTTCGTTAGCCTCATTTAAATCGGCGTATTTATTTATGACGTCCCGGCAGTTGTTCTTGGCTTCACAGGTTCTCGCTTCACCGATAAGCGCCTCGACCTCCTTGTGCTGCAGCTCGTTGTAAATCGTTCCTTGCTGGGCTACCCATCCTGCAACCTCCTGGTCTTTTGCATTCCCTCCCAAACCTGCCGCAACCGTCATTCCGATCAATTGTGAGGTCATGGCTAGGACACGCTCGTGGGCCTCGCCGGGGAATAGGTCTTCACCAAAAGTTTGTATCAGCGCTTTGTTAGCACCAGCTGCGATGGCAGCAGATGCGAAGTCGCCACCCGCAGCTTCCGCAATCAGCCCACCGACGATCGCATGCACCGCCACCTTTGTGGAAAGGTCAGAACCAACTAGAGCGGATCCCACCCTTTCGTAAATCATTCCTGAGAGAAGACTGGCAGTCAGATCAATAGCCGCTTGACCAACATTTTTGCCAAAGCTGCCACCGTTGATGACGGTTTTCAGCGCCGAATTGACAGCGAGCTGTCTACCAAGATCAGCGGCAGTGAATGCCCCGGTTACGCCAAACAGTTTTGCTATCGGACCGCTCAGCCCCGCAATCGCGTAACCTTTAAGACTTTCGCCAGAAGTCACATCTTTAGCGATGTCTCCTAGGTTCCCCTTGTTATTGATAGTGCTCGTTGCAGCCTTGATGGCTACACCGGTATAAACGGCGCTCGCGGCAAGTCCTGTTGTTGATGTGGATGCGGCCCCAACAAGCCCCGCACCAGCCCCCCAAGTAAAGTAGGTGACGATAATAGCGATCACTAAAGCCGCGCCGCCGCCCAGGCTCGAGTTGTTGTATTTAAAGCTCTCATGAACTTCCTGAACTTTTCGCCAATCCACGTCCCCACGCCTTTCGGCTTCCTTGAGCCAGGCTAGCTGAGGATCGGCCTTGACCATCGCGTCGATGGCTTGACTTACGGTGTGCTGGTCAATCTGCTTGATATCTATCTTTAGCCCATCCACGGCCTGGATGGTCAGATTACCTTTAGTCAATATTTGAGTCTGACGGAGCGTCTCATCGGTCTTACCTTGGCCTTTAGTTGTGTTCCAAACAAAGCTGGTATTGCTCTTCGCATGGTTCTCCTGATGAAGATCCTTAACGGCCTCAAAGGTTACAGATCCGCCGCTTTTTATAAGGAGATCTTCACCGCTGGTGAGCTTCGCTGCCTGGTAAAGCTGATCCCCACCACTGGCGAGCACCATGTCGCCGCCAGAGGTGATCTGGCTGCTGATATTGGTGACTTGAGTGACTTCGTCCCGCTTGGTTTTCTTAGCGCCGAAGGAGCCTTTGCTCTTTTCATCGTAAAGGGAGTAGTCGCTATCCTGGGCGGCATAGACGCCCAGTTTGTTTCCAGCAGCGAGGTATGCCTCTTTCCCAGCAGTGATACGACTGGAGGTTATGGCCATATCGTTACCAGCGGAGACGGCAATGTTTCCGCCTGCGGTGATATTGCTCGCGACCTGCCGAACGTGATCTTCCTGAATCGTCAGTCTTTTGTTTTTCGAGAGAAAGTGACTTTCATCTGCCGCTGAACTGATAGTCACATCCCCCGCCCCAACCAGGCCGATATCCCGCTCAGCATCGATGTCGCCCGCAAAAACCGTGACATCGCGGCCAGCCTGAACCGAAACGTCCCTCCCGGCACTGATACTGGCGCTGTACTGAGTAGTGCTGCTGCTGTTGCGGTTTACGCCGCGATCCAGACTATTGGTGGCCTGTGCGGAAGCGATGTTCACGTCCCGACTGGCGCCCAAGATCACGTCAAGCCCACTTTGCAGTGCGCCACCGATGTTATTGATATCTCGCCCCGCCGAAATATTCAGG
Organism: Pseudomonas sp.; assembly: GCF_049590575.1. Classification (GTDB taxonomy): domain Bacteria; phylum Pseudomonadota; class Gammaproteobacteria; order Pseudomonadales; family Pseudomonadaceae; genus Aquipseudomonas. Next base: position 5,116 of record NZ_JBAWDE010000254.1, on the reverse strand, counting down.
TCGTTGGCCGACTCGACGCGAGCCGCGCTGTCGACGTAATCGTTACGAACCTGATCTTTTCCGTAAGCAATCTGCGACGAAGTCACCGTGCGCTCGTTTGTTACATCGCCTGTAAGCGCCGTTAACGCCACATCCTTACCGGCGATAACGCCGCCCGCCTTGTTGGTGAGGTCCTTGCTGGCCAACAGATCCAATCGACCACCCGCCTGCACCAGCCCGCTGCTGACCATGTCCTGGCCAGCAACGGCAGACAGGTTGTCGGTAGCTTTTAACGTACCGGCATTGGTCAGGTTCTTGCCGGCGATCATCGTCAAATCAGTGCCTTGAATCAGCGCCCCATTAGGTGCCAGCCGATTATTGGCTTGCGCCATGTACAACACCGGCACCAGCACCTTCTCGCCATTAACCTCATGCTCTTCAAGCCAGACTATGTCGTGAGTCAGCGCCGCGACCTGTTGCGACGTCAGGCTCACACCAACGGCGAGATTGAGTTCATTCTTGCTCGCGATGGCGTTGTTCATCAGGTACTTGAACTGATCCTCATTGGAGGTCTGGCCATCGATGAAGGCTTGGCCGGTGCGAGCGACCACAGCTTGCTGTACCAAGCGTTGTTCGTAGAGCCCGTCACCGAGGCGCTTGGCGCTGGTATCGGGGTCGTAGCCAAGGCGTGTGAGCAAGTAGTCCGAACTCATGAATTGCTTGAGGTCGGTGAGTGCGGGGTTGGTTTCGATCAGGTACTTCGGCGGCTTGACCGCCGTCACGCTGTTAGGAAGGCCTTGCACGCCCACGATTTGGCTGACGGCCGCACCCGAGGTGTCTTGGGCGTTTAGTCGGAACAAGCCGTTTTGACCCGTCGGCAGGCTGAAACCCGGCAACGTAGTTGGGTCAACTTGCAGTTTTGCCAGGTCCGGCGGCAACTGGCGGTTGAGCAAGACGGTTGAAGGTTGGGTCACGCTGAAAACGCTGGTGTTCGCTGACCGCTCCTCAACGGCCGTCGTGGTTTTCTGAACCACCAGATTGCTGATGTCGTTACTTGCTGAGACTTTGGAGGCGCCGCCAGCCTGGATGATGGCCGGTGCAGCCGCTTTGCCATCGGCCTGTACCGTCACAGGGTCGTTGATGCCATAAAACAAGGAAGGATCAAACTTCGCGACCAGTTGGCCAAACGCCACAGGATCAAACGGCCCCGAACTCGGATGCTGGTTGTTGTAGGTGCGTACATCGCTCATCAACCGGTAAAAGTCACTCCCCGAAACCCAGTTACCGGCGCCCACCTCGTGACCGGATGTGCCCGATGCGGAAAGAGCCGCCTGGTTGATGATGTTGGTGCTGGTGATGGATAGGTCGTTTGCCGCCGACAGCAGGCTGTATTGGTTGAGGACGCTTGTGCTGTTAACCGTGAGGTTGTGCCCAGACACAAATGTGGCCATGGGTGAGTCAACGCTCACGGTGCTTTCAACTGTTTTGTAAATGAATACCGGGCCACGCACACGTGGGCTTTGAGGGCCGTCACAGTGTTGTACGCAGGACATGGTCATGAAGCCGCCTACGACCACCTGCTCCATGCTGAACTTGTCGCGCTGGTTAGCAAAGTTTGCGGCGTCGACGTTGATGTCGCCGCCGGCCTCGATGCTGCCGGAGCGGTTTTCCAGGCGTTGGGCTGAGCTGCCTGGCGCTCTGCCTGTGACGATAAGATTGCCAATGCTGTAGATGTCGGCGTAGCGGTTTTTGATGCTGTTCGCCTGGAAGCTCATATTCCGACCGCTGAATATGAAGCCTCGGCTGCCGTCTTCGGCCTGATCGTTAAGGAGTGTCTCAGCGTTGATCACCAGGTCTTGCGAGGCCGCCAGGGCCCCGTAGTTGGCGAGGCCCGTGGCGGTCACGGTCATATCGCTGCCAGAGGTCAATCGGCCGTAGTTATTCAACTGGCCGATGACATTGATATCGGTTTTACCGCCGCCCGTGATACTGGCGGTAGCGCCGAGGTCCAGCTGAGAGGCAGCCACTTTCAGCTCGGCCAGGCTGCTCATCCGGCCGCTGCCCGAGTAGCCACCGGTCAACTTCAGGCCCAGCGTCCCGTCGCTGCCAAGCACGCCGTTATTGACCCAGATATCGCTAGTGCCGAGAAACGCCGTCGACGCCAACAGTTGCCCGGTAGCAGTTTGTGTGAAGTTCTTGATGTTGACGTTAAGCGTGCCGGCCTGGATCACCCCGCTGTTGGTCCAGCTTTCGGCATCCAGAGTCAGGTCACCGCCCGTGGTGAAGCTGCCGCCGGCGTTCATTACATCGCTGCTGGCCACACCAAAGTTGCCTTTGCCAGCATGCATGATGCTACCGCCAGTGTTCAGCAAACTGCCGGTCGTGAGGTTGATATCGTTGTTTGCCGTCTCCAGCATGCCGCTCTGGTTATTCAGCCGCCCACCAATCTGGAAGCGGGTGATGCCACTGTTGCCGAGTGCGCGCAGTTTGCCGGTCTGGTTGTCGATGCTGGCCGCTGTGATCGTTAGGGTACTGTCGCTTTCGATAATGCCGAGTCGGTTGTTCAAATCACCGTCGAGGGTCAGGTCGATTATCTGGCCGGAGATTTGGCCACCTTTATCGCCGCTGTTGTCGAAGTGGTTGCCGGTGACGATCACGCCCTGCTTTGCATAGAGCCCACCCCTGCGGTTATCGAAGTCAGCCGTTCGGGTGTCGATCAGCGCGTCGCCGCCTTGTGCAGCGATGCGGCCGCCGTAGTTGCTGATGCCCGCCAGCGCACGGATGTCCAGGGATTGCGCCTGGATCGTGCCGCCTTTGCCGTCGAGGTCATAACCATTCTTGAGCACGCCCGTGATGCGCGCGGTGAACGCGTTTTGCAGGCTGGACAAGGTACCGCCACGGTTGTCGACGTGATCGGCGGTGACGCTCAGTTCGCCGTCCTGGGCGATGATGTTGCCGTCGAGGTTGTCGACGTCGCCGCTGGTTTTGAGCTCGAGCGCGGTTTGACTTTGCAGCGTGCCTTTGGCGTTTTCTAGGCTCGCAGCCTGCAGGTTGAGGTTGGCGCTCTTGCTGTAGATCAGGCCGTCGTTGTCGTTCTGCACCACACCGCTGGCGGTCAGCAGCAATTGGCCGTTGACTGCGACGGTGCCGCCGTTGCGGTTATCCAGGCCGCCGGTGAGCAGGGTCATCATGCGCTGGCTGGCCAATTGGCCGCGCTGGTTATTGACCTGATCGGCGCGTTTCAGCAGCAGGTCGCCAACGCTGGCAAATGTGCCGTTGGTGTTGGTCAAAGTGCCCAGCAGGTCGAGGGTGGCTGCGCCGTTGGTGGCGATGCTGCCATCGGTGTTGTCCAGGTCGGTACCGGTGACGGTCAGGCCGAGTTGGGAGCTGATGGTGCCGCTGACGTTGCGCAGGGTCATGGCGGTGACAACCAGCGCCTCTGCGCTGTCGATCTGGCCCTTGTTGCTGTTATCCAGCACGCCGTTGACGGTGAGCGTCTGCCCTGCTCCGCTGGACAGGCTGCCCTGGCGGTTATCGATGTTGGCCGCGCTGACCGCCAGTGCTTTTTGGCTAACCAGCGCGCCTGCGTTGCTGTTGGCCAGGTCGCCGCTGAGTTCAACGCGGACCTCGCCGTTGAGGCTGGAGAGCTTGCCGTGGTTGCTGTTGTCGAGCTTGCCGCCTTTGACTTCAAGGCCCTGCAGCCCAGAGATCAGGCCCAGTTGGTTAAGCATCTGATCGGCTTGGATGTTGAGCGTTTGTTCGCTGATCAAGCTGCCGCTGTCACTGTTGTTGAGGCTGCCGCCAATCAGCCGGATACCGGCCTTGCTGGCGATTTCACCCCCGCGGTTATCCAGGTCTGCGCTGACAATGCGCAGGTCGCCCTGGCTATAAATTTTGCCCTGGGTATTGAGGAGATTATCTGCGTTGATGCGGGCCGTATCAGCGCTGAGCACCTTGCCGCCATTGCGGTTATCCAGCGTACCTGCAGTAATTTTTGCGACACGTTGTGCGCTGACAATACCGCCGCTGTTATCCAGAGCTTGATCCACCGAAACACGCACGTCACGGCTGGCAACCACACTGCCGTTGTTACGCATGCCTTGGGCGCGGATCTTGATATCGCCCGTGGTATTGCGGGTGTTATCGTCGTTGACGCCCGCTTCGATGATAGCGTTATTGGCCAACTGCCCCTGGGTGCCCAGTTTGATCTGATCGCGAGCGGCGATATTTTGCTGGATGGTCAGCGCATCACGGGCCTGCACGTTAACGTTGCTGCCGTAGACCGTACCCTGCAGGTCGGCGCGGGTGGCCTTGACGTTCACTGCACCGTTGGCGGCGATTTGCGCGACGGTCAGGTCGCCATTCGCGGCGATCTGGATATCCCCCGCACTGGCAGCCATTTTTCCATCGAGCTTTACCCCGACGCCGGCTTCGCTGCTGACCAGCTTGATCGCCCCGGCGTACATGCCGCCGAGGGCCGAGGAGTCGATCGCCAGTTGCGGCTTGGTCGCCGGGTCTGCTGTACGGGCAGTGGCGTTGAGGGTCTTCGCATCAACGTCGTTGGCACCGGCAATGATCGTCAGGTTCTTGGCCTGGATCTCGGCATTCAGCTTGGCCGAACGGGTGATGATTTCGAAGCGGTCGATGTTGTTGGCGTTGAGCCCGGCACCTTCAATGGCAACGCTGCCTCCGTCAACCTGGTAGCGGTTGACCTGGCCGTTCTCGATCACTGCTTTACCGGTGGTCAATGTCGCCTGCGGGGTGTTGATAAAGCCGCAGCCATTGCAGGTGATGCCATACGGATTGGCCACGATCACATGGGCCGACTGCCCCGCCACTTCGGTATAGCCGCGTAACTGGCTCGGACTACCACCGTTCACCTCGTTGAGGATCACATTTGCGGCATTGCCCTTGAGGTTGGAGTTGCCGAGGATGATCCCACCCAACTGCGTGGACTGGGTCCGGCTGGTGGCGTTGTTGAGGATCACGCCCTGCTGGCCGACGTTGTAATCCTTGAACTGGTTATGCGACAGCCCGCTGCCATTGGGCGCAGCAATATTGACGATGGGCACGCCATTGCCTGCCTGGCCAAGTGTGGTCCCCGGCGCGCTCACCACAATCCCATCCGCCTGCGCCA
>NZ_JBAWDE010000253.1:0-2819 GCF_049590575.1 Pseudomonas sp. | reverse complement strand
GGCCAGTGCCGCACGCAGTGCGCCGGGCGCTTTGCCCGCGCCCCTGGCAGCGCCCGCATTATTACGCCGTGCGCGCCTGTGCCATGGGCATCTGGGCGGCGAGCTGGCAGCGCAGCTGTACCAACGCATGGTGCAAGCAGGGTGGATCAAGCGGCATGAGCAGCGCACTGATGTCACGCTCAAGGGCACCCAGCACCTGGCCGGCCTGGGCATTTTCACCCAGGCACTGGCGTCGCCACTGGTGTGTGACTGTTTCGATTGGAGCCAACAGCAACCGCATCTGGGGGGGGCGTTGGGGGCGGGGTTGCTGCGTCTGTTTTTGCAGTCGAACTGGATCAGTGCGATCAACGAGTCGCGCGCGTTGCTGGTGAGCAAGACAGGGCTATCGGAAATTGCTCGGCTGGCAGCGCCTGAGCCACTTGGAGCCTGATTTTAACAACCCAAACTACTGTGAGAGCGAGCAAGCCCACTCCCACAGGTTTAGTTGGCGTTTATCCAGTTAAGGCTTAACCAACCGCGCATCCAGGCTGTTTTGCGCCAGGCGTTTGGCCTGGTCCTGGGTCATGCCCAGGCTGGTGTACAGCGCGTGGAAGTTCTCGGTGACATAACCGCCGAAGTACGCCGGGTCATCCGAGTTCACCGTGACCTTCACGCCGCGCTCGAGCATGTCGAGGATGTTGTGCTGGGCCATGTCGTCGAACACACACAGCTTGGTGTTAGACAGCGGGCATACCGTCAGCGGGATCTGCTCGTCGATGATGCGCTGCATCAGGCGTTCGTCTTCGATGGCGCGCACGCCATGGTCGATACGCTGGATTTTCAGCAGGTCGATGGCTTCCCAGATGTACTCGGGCGGGCCTTCTTCGCCGGCGTGGGCGACGGTGAGGAAGCCTTCGTGGCGCGCACGGTCGAACACGCGCTGGAATTTGCTCGGCGGGTGACCCATTTCCGAACTGTCCAGGCCCACAGCCACGAACGCATCACGGAACGGCAGGGCCTGGTCGAGGGTTTTCTCGGCTTCGGCTTCGCTCAAGTGGCGCAGGAAGCTGAGGATCAAACCGCTGGTGATGCCCAGTTGTTGTTCGCCGTCTTTAAGCGCAGCGGCGATGCCGTTGAGTACCACTTCGAACGGCACGCCACGGTCGGTGTGGGTTTGCGGGTCGAAGAACGGTTCAGTGTGGATCACGTTCTGGGCTTTGCAGCGCAGCAGGTAGGCCCAGGTCAGGTCGTAGAAATCCTGGGAGGTGCGCAGCACATCGGCGCCCTTGTAATACAGGTCGAGAAACTCTTGCAGATTGTTGAAGGCGTAGGCCTTGCGCAGGGTTTCGACGTCGTTCCACGGCAGCGCAATTTTGTTGCGCTCAGCCAGGGCGAACAGCAACTCGGGCTCCAGCGAGCCTTCCAGGTGCAGGTGCAGTTCAGCCTTGGGCAGGGCGTTGAGCCAATCGTACATTTCTAAAATCTCATCAGGTGCAATGGCGGCATTCTACAGGTCATGGCCGAAATAATTGGCAAAACCTGACCAGCAGGAGAGTTTTGATTTTGATTGTGCAAGGGCCACGTGAGCTAAGGTGTAACGAAACGTTAGTGAGTTGCTGGAGTCTGTACCCCATCAATGACTGATTTGCCGTACTAAAAGGCCCGCAATGCTCACATCTCTCAAGCAAGAAAAATTCATGCTGCTGGCGCTGATCGCCGCCATTGCCGCCTACCCGCTGGAGCACTGGATGCTCAACAGCGGGCAAATCGTCGCGCTGTTGGCGGGCGTGGTGCTGATCGGCTTTATCGTGATGGCGTCGATGCGCGTGGCGCACCATGCCGAACAACTCGCGGAAAAAGTCGGCGACCCCTACGGCACCATGATCCTGACCCTGGCCGCCGTCCTGGTGGAAGTGGTAATCCTGGCGATCATGATGAGCAACGAGCCGTCGCCGACCCTGGTGCGCGACACCATTTACTCGGCGGTGATGCTCGATATCAACGGCATCCTCGGCCTCGCTGCGCTGATGGGCGGTATCAAGCATGGCGAACAGTCCTACAACGATGATTCGGCACGCACCTACAGCGTGATGATCCTGACCGCCATGGGCGTGTCGATGGTGGTGCCGGAATTTATCCCCGAGGCCGACTGGAAAATTTACTCGGCCTTCACCATCGGTGCGATGGTGGTGCTCTACACCCTGTTCCTGAGGATGCAGGTGGGGCCGCACAGCTATTTCTTCAGCTACAGCTACCCGGAAAAACGCCGTAAAAAACAACCGGAAGAACAACAGGAAGTGCCGGTCAACCTGGCGTTTTCCATCGGTACTCTGGTGTTTGGTGTGATCGTGATTGGCGCGCTGGCCGAGGTGATGTCCAAGACCCTGGACCTGGGCCTGGAAGGTACGGGCGCACCGCCGGTGATCACAGCAATCGTGGTGGCGGCGATTTCGGCAGCGCCGGAAATTCTCACTGCGTTGCGCGCAGCCCTGGCCAACCGCATGCAGTCGGTGGTCAACATCGCGCTGGGCGCGTCGCTGTCGACGGTGATCCTGACGGTGCCGGTGATGGAAGCCATGGCGCTCTACACCGGCCAGCCGTTCCAGATGGCGATGACGCCGGTGCAAACCGTGATGGTGTTTATCACGCTGATCGTCAGCGCGATCAACCTCAACGATGGCGAAACCAACGCCATCGAAGGGATGACCCATTTTGTGTTGTTTGCGACCTTTATCATGCTGTCGCTGTTGGGTCTGTAATCAGATTTCAAGAACACCGTAGAGCCAAATGTGGGAGGGGGCTTGCCCCCGATAGCGGTGGGTCAGCAACTTATATGTGAC
>NZ_JBAWDE010000252.1:0-2582 GCF_049590575.1 Pseudomonas sp. | reverse complement strand
ACGCTGCACCGCTTCGCCCTCGGCGCGCAAGGCCTCGCGGCTGGTGGCCAGGATGTGCAGCCGGGGCGCGTGGCGCAGCAGGGTTTCGCTGACCAGGGCGATATCGTCCAGCAGGTGTTCGCAGTTGTCGATCACCAGCAGCACCTGGAGCTCCTGCAAACGCCGGGCAAAGGTTGCCAGCGGCTCATGTTCGGCAGGCGTGAGACCGAGCAGCGCGGCGAGATTGGGCAGGATCATCGACGGCGCGCTGAGGGGCGCCAGGTCCAGCAGGTGAATCCCGTCGCGGTAGTGCCCGATCAGCAATTCCGCCACCCGCAGCGCCACGGTGGTCTTGCCGATGCCGCCAGCGCCGGTCAGGGTGATAAAGCGCTGTTCGGGCAGTTGCTGCACCAGGCTGTCGATCAGCGCTTGGCGCCCGATCATCCGCGTGCGCCGCAGGGGCAGGTTATGGCGTGGGCGTTGGGGCGCGCCTTCGTCGGGTGGCGTCATCGGTTCGATGCTCAGTGGCGCAACAAAACTGTAGCCGCGCTGGGCCACCGTCACGATATAGCGCTGCCCGGCCTGGCCATCGCCCAAGGCCTTGCGCAGCGCCGCCATATGCACGCGCAGGTTGCCGTCTTCGACCACGCTTTTGGGCCAGACTCGGGCGATCAGTTCCTGTTTGCTCACCACATTGCCGGCCTGCTCCAGCAGGATCAGCAGGATGTCCACCGCGCGCCGTCCCAGGCGCAGCGGGCGACCGGCTTCCAGCACCACGCGCTGGCGCGGGTGGATGCGGTAGGGGCCGAAATGCACGGCCTGGTCGCTGAGGTCACTCATGGGTGGCCATGCTCGGCTTTAGGGAACGGCCAGCATAGGCCAGGTGTACGGCTATCACTAGGCCGCGATCACTTGGGGCTTGTGACGCAGTTGGTGGTTTCGCCAGGTCATCGGGTTGACGCCTTCGCTGCGGGTGAACATATGGCAGAAATGCGCCTGGTCGCAGAACCCGCATTCCTGGCTGATTTGCGTCAGGCTCAGGGCCGAACCGGTGATCAGCTCCTTGGCCCGCTGGATGCGCTGCTGGCGAATCCATTCCTGCGGCGACAGCCCGGTGGTGCATTTGAATGCGCGGGAAAAATGGCTGCGCGACAGGGCGCAGGCCTGGGCCAGGTCGGCAATCGCCAGGCTTTCGCCGAGGTTGGCGAGGATCAATTGCTTGGCAATACGCTCGCGCCGGGGGCAGAGGCCGCCGGTAGCGGATACACGAGGGGGACAGTACTCAAGTCGGGCCATGACAGATATCCGCAGTCGATGGGAGCGTTCCCGGTGAATGGATGCAGTGTAGACCGCCCCATTCTTGGTGCCGGACCGTCTGGCTGACGAGTTAATCGTTGTTAATTTTGTCAGGTAAGGCGGATTTTAATCGTCGAAAAAGACAGCACAGGGGTGCAATCAAAATATCCATTTGCGTGTTTATCTGTGAGCTTGCCAATCGTTTGGATATCACCATGAACCGCAACGACCTGCGCCGCGTCGACATGAACCTGTTGGTAATTTTCGAGGCGCTGATGTTCGAGAAGAACCTGACCCGCGTGGCCGAAAAGCTCTTTATGGGCCAACCGGCGGTGAGTGCGGCACTCGGTCGCCTGCGGGACCTGTTCGACGACCCGTTGCTGCTGCGCAACGGCCGGGGCATGGAGCCAACGCCACGCGCGCTGGCGATCCTCAAGGAGCTGCAACCGGCCATGGACACCATTTCCGGCGCCGTCAGCCGCGCCAAGGATTTCGACCCTTCCACCAGCTGCGCGGTGTTCCGCATCGGGCTGTCCGACGACGCCGAGTTTGGCCTGTTCCCGCCGTTGCTGAGCCGACTGCGCGAGGAGGCACCGGGCATCATCGTGGTGGTGCGCCGGGCCAATTACCTGTTGATGTCGTCGTTGTTGGCCAGTGGCGAGATTACCGTGGGGGTGAGTTACACCACTGAGCTGCCGGCGAATGCCAAGCGCAAGAAACTGCGGGATATTCCGTGCAAGGTGCTGCGTGGGGATGACGGTGTGGCACCGTTGACCCTGGACGACTACTGCGAACGGCCCCATGCGATGGTGTCGTTTTCCGGGGATTTGAGCGGCAATATCGATCTTGACCTGGCGCGGATTGGCCGGGCACGGCGGGTGGTGTTGGCGGTGCCGCAGTTCAGTGGGTTGCGGGCGTTGTTGGCGGGGACGCAGATTATTGCGACGGTGCCGGATTATGCGGCGTGTGCGTTGACCGAGGGCACGGCGTTACGGGCGCAGGATCCGCCGTTTGCGATTGAGGAGGCGCAGTTGTCGATGGTGTGGAGTGGTGTGCATGACAATGATCCGGCGGAGCGGTGGTTGCGGGCCAGGATTTCGGAGCATATGGCGGGGGTGGGGTAGTTGGGGGGAGGTGGGTGGTGGGTGGTGGGTGGTGTACATATCCGTTGCTGCGGTAGCGGCTTCGTATGGTTCCGCTCTTACAGCCATCCCTTTCAAGGTCTTGGTTTAAAATCCCCCAAAACTTCAGTCAGGGTGACGAAACTATGTGGGATGCAGTTCTCGAAAGGTTTGAAAGAAAAACAC
>NZ_JBAWDE010000251.1:0-40536 GCF_049590575.1 Pseudomonas sp. | reverse complement strand
GCTTTCGCGAGCAAGCCCGCTCCCACCGTTTTAAACCGCGCTTATTCAGCGCATTGGCGGCAAGCCGTAAGCGGCCAGATCAAAGTCCGCGAGTTTGCGGATAATCTGGTCGGCGTGCGGGTACTTGCTGTCGGCCATGGCCTCATCCGGCACGGCGATGGCGGTCATGTTGGCGGCCTTCGCGGCGGTCACGCCGAACGGCGAGTCCTCGAACACCAGGCAGTCCTCGGGCGCCATGCCCAGGCGGCGCGCGGCGGTCAGGAAGATGTCCGGCGCAGGTTTGGCAGCGCCGACTTCCGGGTCGTCAGCGGTGACGATGGTGCCGAACAAGCCAAACCACTCGCGGTGCAAGGTGGTCTTGTGGCCAAACGAATTGCGCGACGAGCTGGTGCCCACGGCAATTGGAATATTGTGTGCCTTCAAGTGCCGCACCAGCGCTTCGGCGCCGGGCATGCCCAAGGCCTTGGGAAAACGCTCGCTCATCAACGGTTCGCGAATTTCCAGGAATTCAGCCGGCGTGATCGGCAAGTCCAGCGCCTTGACCACGTAGTCGGCCAGGTCCTGGGCGCCACGCCCGATGATGTGCTGCTTGATGCTCCAGTCGTAGGTACGGCCGTAGCGTTCAGCGATGATCTGCGTGACTTCGGTGTAGATGCCTTCCGTATCCAGCAACAACCCGTCCATATCAAAAATCACGGCCTTGATCGGACCGACTGCAATACGCGGTGCATTCATCACTACAAAACCCTGCGCAAACACTAAAAGGATTCAGCACAATAGCCGTCACACTTGCCGGCAAGCAACCCTTTAGACTGTGCGCCCGTCCTTACGAAGCGTGCGCCATGCTCTACCGTCTAGCCGCCGACAGCCTGGTGCTGTTTCATCTGTGTTTTATCCTGTTCGTGCTGTTTGGCGGGCTGCTCGCGCTCAAATGGCGACCGGTGATCTGGCTGCACTTGCCCGCCGCGGCCTGGGGCGTTGCAGTGGAAGTGTTCCACCTGCCCTGCCCGCTGACGCGCTGGGAAAACCTGTTTCGCCACCTGGCCGGGCAGGATGGCTATGGCGGCGGCTTTATCGAGCATTACATCCTCACGCTGATCTACCCGGCCGGGCTGACCCCGCAGATCCAGCTGGGGCTGGGCGCGCTGGTGCTGTTGATCAATATTGCCGTGTATGTGCGCCTGATCCGGCGTTACGTACAGGCTTGAGACAGCTTCACTGGTGAAGAATCAGAGTCCCTCAGTCCGTTCACAGACGCCACCATGTCCGAAGCCTTCGAAGTCCCCAGCCCCCACGAAAAACACCTCGAACACACCACCGAACATGCCCACGGCCGCGGGGACAATTTCGCCAGCCGCATTGCGGTGATGACCGCGCTGATGGCCACCCTCGGCGCAATGCTCAGCTACCAGGCCGGGTCCACCGAAAGCGAAGCGGCGATGGACAAGAACAACGCCGCCATCATCAAGACCGAAGCCGCCAACCAGTGGAATTACTACCAGGCCAAGTCCAGCCGACAAAACCTCGCGGAACTGGCCACGCATATTCCGGGCGTGGACGCCGCGCACTACAAGGACGAGATCGAGCGCTACAAAAGCCAGAAGGAAGACGTACGCAAGCAGGCCGAGACACTGGAAGCGACCTCGAAGGCTTGGGACGAGAAATCGGAAGAGGCCTTGCACCAGCATCATCGCTGGGCCCAGGCGATGACCGCGATTCAGATTGCGATTTCGCTGGCGGCCATCACGCTATTGACCCGTAAGGAATGGTTGAAGCGTATGTCGTATAGCGCAGGCGGTGTGGCGGTGGTGTTGGGGAGTCTGGCCTGGCTGCATCTCTAGCAATTTTACTTGGGCGCACCGCCCTCAGCGCTATATAGTAAATCGCATAACGCTACCCGAGGAGACACCGGTGTCCGCACAACCCAAAGAAGCCGTGGGCGCCGCCTACAGCATTGACTCCATGCGCTACGCCCAGGCCATGACCTGGCAAGCCATCGAACAACTCGCCCAGCGCATCCGCCCCGGCATGCTTGAATCCGAAGCCCGCGAACTGGGCAAGCAGGTGCTCGCCGACCTGGACATGCAACGCATCTGGCACCCGCTGCTGGTGCGCTTTGGCGCCAACACCCTCAAGACCTTCAAGCAACGCTCCGAAGGCGACCCGGTGCTGGGCGAAAACGATATCTTCTTCATCGATATGGGCGCCGTGTGGCAAGGCCACGAAGGTAACGCCGGCGCGACCTTTGCCACCGGCAACGACCCGCAGATGATCGCCTGCGCCGGCGCCGCCAAAGAACTGTTCGACCGCGTGCAAGCGCGCTGGAAAAACCAGCAGGTCGTCGGCCTTGAACTCTACCGCTACGCCGAAGAACAAGCCCAGGCCATGGGCTGGCAGCTGAACCTCGACATCAAGGGCCACCGCGTCAGCGACTTCCCCCACGCCATCCACCGTGGTGGCGACCTGGGCGACTTCGAGCATTACCCGAATGCCGGGCTGTGGATCCTCGAAATCCAGATCGCCCATCCGACAAAGCCCTACGGTGCCTTTTACGAAGACTTGCTTGCTTAAGCGCGAATGTTTTCAATCTGTTACAGGAGCGATTAAAGTGCAGCCCCCGAGAATTGAATCTCGGGCTTTAGTCCAATGGAGTTACCCAGTGAAGTACGTCAGTAAAGTGGTTGCAGCAGCAGTTCTCGGTTTCGCCCTTGCAGGCTGCACCGGCACCGCCATCAAATCCCCGCAATACGACAGCAGCCAATACACCGTGATCGGCCACAGCCAAGCCAGCGCCACCGGTATCATGCTGTTCGGCATCATCCCGATCGGCCAGAACAGCCGTTTCGTGCGTGCTCAGGATGCGGCCATCAAAGCCAAAGGCGGCGACGCGCTGATCAATACCCAGATCCAGGAAAAATGGTTCTGGGCCTGGGTGCTGAGCGGTTACACCACCAGCATTTCCGGTGATGTGATCAAGCTGAAAACCGCACAGTAAAATCGCCGGGCTTACCCCAAAGCCCGCGACGTATCATGGGCCAACCTCTCGAGGATGGCCCATGAACCTCAGCATCGTTTACGCCCTCGCGGCAGCCGCCCTGTTCGGCGCCAGCACCCCACTCGCCAAAAGCCTCGGCCTGGGCCTCTCGCCCGTGCTGCTCGCCGGCCTGCTCTACCTCGGCAGCGGCGTCGGCCTTGCCGGTTTGCGCCTGCTGCGTGATCGCGGCTGGAAACCCACCGGCCTGACCCCCTCGGAATGGCCCTGGCTGATCGGCGCCATCGCGTTCGGCGGCATCCTCGGCCCGGTGGCCCTAATGTACGGCCTGACCCGCACCGCCGGCGCGACCGCCTCCCTGATGCTCAACCTCGAATCGGTACTCACCGCCGTCATCGCCTGGCGGGTGTTCAGAGAGAACGCCGACCGGCGCATCGTCCTTGGCATGCTCGCAATAGTGCTGGGCGGCGTGGTGTTGTCATGGGGCGGCGTCGGCGGCACAAGTCATGACTGGACCGGACCGTTTGCAGTGGCCGTGGCCTGCCTGTGCTGGGGGATTGATAACAACCTGACGCGCAAAGTGTCGGCGTCGGACGCGCTATTTATCGCAGGGGTCAAAGGCTTGATCGCCGGGCTGGTGAACTGCAGCCTGGCGCTGTATCTCGGCGCGCAGATACCGGCTATGGCGCAGCTGGCGCCTATCTTGCTGGTTGGGTTTCTGGGGTATGGCATCAGCCTGGTCATGTTTGTGCTGGCGCTGCGCGGGCTCGGCAGTGCACGTACCGGCGCCTACTTCTCGACAGCGCCGTTCCTCGGTGCGGCGGTGGCGTTGCTGGCCTTCGGCGAGTCGGTGACGGTGGCGTTCTGGATCGCGTCGGCGTTGATGGCCGTGGGCGTGTGGCTGCACCTGACGGAGCGGCACGCGCATGAGCATCTGCATGAGGCGACAGAGCACGGGCACCGACATGTGCATGATGAGCATCATCAGCATGAGCATGGGTTTGAGTGGGATCCGGCTCAGCCGCATAGTCATGTGCATGTTCATAGTGTGGTGCGGCATAGCCATGCGCATTTCCCGGATGTGCATCATCGGCATAGGCACTGAGGGTGACAGAGAGTCACCCATACTTCGAGCAGATTAGGTTTTTAAGAAAAACCAACTGATCGTCATACCTATGATGGATATCACGGCAACGAGCGGCGGTATCACCATCCAGCACTTGAGGTGTCGTGGGATTTTTTCAACGTCCTCAACCCGTACCAAACGTCTCCATTGGAGTACTTTTGGCATGAGGATGACGATAGCCATGGCGACCACACGCACGTGCCGCCCCTCACACGGAGCATTGCGAAAAATGTGCCTGTGCCCAATCACATAGTCGCTTTGCTGCACGTAGAATTCTGCTGCGTCTAGTTTTTTGAACATGACATAAAATGTGAGCGGGATACTGAGTAACATGAGGGCGCACGCGCACATGCCAATATATTCGAAGACCATTTAATCCCTCACAACATTGTAGAGAATAACTTACCTACGGTTCTTGCGACCGCTCCCGAAGGCGGCAGAGAGTCGCCACATAGCAGGAGAATGAGCGTTATATGAATAGCCAACTGATACACATACCCGAAAAGGATATGAAAGTAATAAGAACCGGTATGACCATCCAGCACTTGAGATGCCTTGGAATTTTTTCAACATCCTCAACCCGTACCAGATGTCTCCATTGAAATATTTTTGGAACAAGAATGATAATAGCCATAGCAACCAGCCGCTGAGGTCTTCCATCAAAGGGTGCATGACGAGAAATATCTCTGTGTACGACGATGTAAGCGCTGTTCTTCACATAGCGCTCTGCTGCGTCGAGCTTTTTGAACATGGCACAAAAAAATAGCGGGAGACTTAATATCATGACTGCCCCAGCGCCAATGCCAATATATTTAAAAACCATTCAATCCCTCACCACCCTGTAGAGAAATTCCCCTGTGCCTTCTCCCAAAACGCTTCCAATCTTACCTCCAGCAAATCCGCCTGCGGCACTGCCTACAATGGCACATGCCAACGCTCCGGCACCCGCTGTAGGCATGCCAAAAACAATCATGCATGCGGCGACACCTAGAGGCATTCCAACCACCCCACCCGCGGACGCGCCACCAGCCCCCAACACTAACTTACCTCCTTCAACATACTTCGCCTGCGTGCACTCTTGCTCACGCCCTGTGGTACACGCCTCCGCTATGTCCAGCGCCGTTGCCCCCACATCCAGCGCTATACCAATATAAGTTCCCTTCTTCAAAATCTGCGAAGCCTTGGCTACGCGCCTGACCCTCTCCTCATAGCCGCGAATCTCTCCATGATGCCAGTAGCTCTTACTGGAAATCCCCAGCATCTTTTTAATCGATCCTTCGTTTTTCAACCCCGTCCCAAAGCGCGCCATCCCCGATATTTGGGTATCCAGCCTTGCGAAGAGCGCTTTACGCTTGGCCAGAAATTCATCCCTCGCCCCCAGTGTGCCCTTGCTTAGATACTGCTTATGCAAATCCTCGATTTCCATAAGGGTCTTCTCGATTTGCGCCAAGTGTTTGCTCCAGACACTGCTGGCGCTCCCGATGCCGAGGGAGGCATAGGACAAAATGGCCTGCAACTGATCATAGTTTTTGACCAGGAACTGGTCGGTTGCAGAGTACGCCAACAGGGCAAGCTTAATATTCAGCGCCGAGCGCATCAGCTGTGCCTCTTCAGCGGTGCAAGATGCGGTGCGGCTATCCCCGATGATCACCAGTTGCCCAGGTAACACCACCGCGTTGCGGATATGCTGGTTGAGAGTGTCGAATTTGGTCTGTGTATGCGGATTAAGCGCCAGGCTCAGTTTAAGCAGCGGATAAGGTTGCGGTCGTTCATTGATAAATGCGTAAGGTCCCTGCATGCGTGCACCTCCAAGTGGCTGAGGTGCACGACTATAAGAAGGCGCTGCAGCGGAGGTAAGACGCGTACAGGGGTGGTTTTGACGTTTCAGAAATGGACCACTTCAATCCAGGCGCATGCCTACGATTGCGGGTTTCGGCTGACCACCTGCCCCCGATCGCTCAAGGGGATTGCATAGGTCTGAGCGAGATTAATTACTTCAGCAATGCCCTACAGCCCATTCAGAAGCGTCGACCTGCCGCTCGCACTACAAAAACCCCTGCTTTCTCTCGAAATCAGGGGTTTTGTTTGCCTGGCATTTGAGGGGATACGAGAACTAAATAAATCCGTCCCCTTTACCCGAAATAAATCCGTCCCCTTTACCCGGGAATAGCGTCGATCGACTGGATCACCGAACAGATGGGACATATCAATGGGAACATGATACCTCAGCATTACGGGACCTGGATTAATGAAGATGGCCCGGATGTAGTAGGGATGCTTCAGTTAGCATTGAAGCTTTAGTCTCCAAGGGCAGCATTCCACTTAAAAGTGAAATTACAATTTAATTGAAAGTTCTTTCCATTCATCAAAATTAGTACGCAATGGTATAGCCCAATTATATTCCCCAACACCACCGAGCTTCCTAATTCCAAGCGATCGAACTCCAGACGACTCCTCAAGTAAATCGGGAATAACTCTCCACAGATCCCCTACTACTTCTGAACTCGGCACGATACCTTCATGCGCTAAATCATTCCGCTTGCGACGTGACTTTTCAAGGACATTAAAACATGTAGAACTAATAATATTTGAGAGGTTGAGCAACTCATGCTTTGCAGAAATCGTATCAAGTCTTCGCTCTTTTTTTAGTTTCGCATGCACACTAGCAACAGCAGCGGAAAAAGTAGCTTTATCTTTTAGATACTTCTGCACCCACAAGTACTCTGTAATCTGCTCTACAGCTATCCAAAGATTGTTCAATGCATCACTGGTATTCCGGTACACCATGGCTGAGTAGCCATTCAAGAGAAAAAACGGTGAAAGATTTTGGATTTCTGCAATTACCCTTTGACCCTGGCCGTAAGCTGCTTGAATTTCTGCTGTCATGAGTACTCGAGGATACATCAGGGGTTCCAAACGATCGATTATGGATGCCATATTAGATCTCAGTTGCGAATGCAGTCCTGGCGCACCGGCGAAAAGTGTTGCTTCGTCTTTTAAGAAACCGGCTACGAGAGCTTCGGAGGAAATTATTTCAGCATGGATACCACCCAATAAAAAGCTACAAAGTAGCTCGTTCAGTTTGTTAATACCGTCTGCTCTAGTCGGAAAGTCTTCACATTGGGGAATGGCTATTCCCCCATCATAGCTAATAAGAGCAGGTATTCCGCTCGGAGTACCTAACGGCAAGCTTGCAACTACGTGAGCAAGCCTGGCGCCATCATAGGAGTTCTCATTAATCTGATCGAGCGTAATTTCCAACCCTGAATTTTGATCACGATGAACTGCCGTGTATGGGTGCAGGTGTGCGACCCATGCTGGGTTATAAGAAGGAACACTTGATACAGGATTTATGTAGCCCGGGGGAGCTTGTTCCGGCATGATCCAACCATCCTCATACCAAATGTATGAATCGTCAGGTTTCGGCTTAACTATTTCTGAAAGTACCGACGGCATATTGCGCGCACTCAGTACTATGGGATCATGGTCGTCCTCAAAAGCATAGATGTCGCCCGTTTCCATATCTTGATAATGCTTCATCTGATCCCTTCTCCATAGAGTTCCAGGTTAACGTCCCTCACTTTTTGATTAAACAGGATTCTGTCACCGGCCGCATACCCCATATCCACAAATATCGTGGGTGATTTCTATTCATCACATGATGGTTTATTGCTGCCCAACTGTGTATGGCAAGGGGAGCTATCGATCCGGCTCGCCCACTGGCCTCTAAAGCGAACAGGGGCGAAATCAGCTTTTCTGTCCCAGATCTGTTCCATATGACCATTTTTCAGGCACCAAAAACCACAAACCCCCGACTTTCTCTAGGAAAATCAGGGGTTTGCGTTTTCAGAATGTGGCGGTGAAGGAGAGATTCGAACTCTCGATACAATTTCTTGTATACACACTTTCCAGGCGTGCTCCTTAAGCCACTCGGACACTTCACCGTATCTCGTCAAACCAGTTCAGTCTGTCGAGGCGCGCTAATGTAGTCGAAAGCCTTTCTGATGGCAAAGGTTTTTTTCAGAATTTTCATGCGGTTAGAGGGGTATGCCGGGATGCGCCCGGCAAGGGGCGGCGAATCTGCCATTCTTGGGCATGGGCGGCATGCGTATGGGGCAGCTGCTGCGCCCTGCCCTGGGCTATTGGGCACTGGCTATGCGGGAAAAGTCTGACTGGGTAGTCAGTCATGGCGCTTTACCGGGCCGGGCATGCTGGGTAACGTCTGCTCATGCTCTTCCATAAACAGCCTATCTATAACAAGCCCTACAAGGAACCGCGTCATGAGTGAGTTGATCTCTTACCACCTCGAAGACGGTATCGCGACCCTGACCTTGAGCAATGGCAAGGTGAACGCCATTTCCCCAGATGTGGTCAGTGCGTTTAATACAGCGCTGGATCAGGCCGAGAAGGACCGCGCGGTGGTGATCATTACCGGGACGCCGGGGATTCTGTCGGGTGGTTATGATTTGAAGGTGATGACGGCCGGCCCTAAAGAGGCGATCGGCCTGGTGACGTCGGGCTCGACCTTGGCGCGTCGCTTGTTGTCGCACCCGTTCCCGGTGATCGTCGCTTGCCCTGGGCATGCGGTGGCGAAGGGTGCGTTCCTGCTGTTGTCGGCGGATTATAGGATTGGTGTGGAAGGCCCGTTCAGCATCGGCCTGAATGAGGTGGCGATTGGCATGACCATGCACCACGCCGGTATCGAGTTGGCGCGGGATCGTTTGCGCAAGTCGGCATTTCATCGTTCGGTGATCAATGCCGAGATGTTTGACCCGCAAGGCGCCATAGGTGCTGGTTTCCTCGATAAGGTGGTGGCGCCCGAGGAGCTGCATGCGGCAGCTTTGGAAGCGGCGCGTCAATTGAAGAAGCTCAATATGAATGCGCACAAGCACACTAAATTGAAAGTGCGTAAGGCGCTGCTGGAAGCTTTGGACGATGCGATCATCCAGGATCAGGGCCACATCCTGAGCTAACCCCTACAACCGAAATACTAAAGCCCGATCTTGAGTCGGGCTTTTTCTTACCTATAAATCCGATCCCTCCTAAACCGCTCTAGCCCGCCGATGGCGGCAGATGTTGAAACATGTACTTAAACATCGCCTATCTCCACCCTCTGTTGGGGTAATTGCTGAATACAGTGCACAACCGTACACTGCGCCACCTTTTGTCCCGATGAGCTGTGTCGATGCTTTTTCTGTTGCGTATGTTGTTGATGGGCCTGCACTTTATGCTCGCGGGTGTGCTGGGCGTGCTCGTCGGCATCTGCCGCCCGTTCAACCCGGACAACAGCCGCCTGTGTGCCCGCCTCTATGCATTGCCGGCGATGTGGATCCTGCGTTTAAACGTAAGGGCTGATGTGGATTCGCTGCGCAACAAGCCCGGTACGTGCGTGGTCATCGCCAACCACCAGTCCAACTACGACCTGTTTGTGTTGGGCAATGTGGTGCCGCATCGCACGGTGTGTATTGCCAAGAAGAGCCTGAAATGGGTGCCGCTGTTCGGCCAACTGTTCTGGCTGGCGGGCAATGTGCTGATCGACCGGGGCAATGCGCACAAGGCGCGCCGCGCGATGCTCACCACCACGCGCACCTTGCAACACGAAGACACTTCGATCTGGGTGTTCCCGGAGGGCACGCGCAACTTGGGCAAAGGCCTGTTGCCGTTCAAGAAAGGCGCGTTTCATATGGCGATTGCGGCCGGCGTGCCGATCGTGCAGGTGTGTGTCAGCAATTATGTGAACCATATGCGGCTCAATCGCTGGAACGCCGGGGATGTACTCATACGCTCGTTGCCGCCGATTCCTACCGTGGGCCTGACTTCGGATGACATCCCGGCGTTGATGCAGGCATGTCAGACGCAAATGGATGGGTGCATTGCAGCGATGGATCGCGAGCTGCAATCCGCCGCAACAATCGAACTCGCTTCACGCTAAGCTGCCCAACACCTGTCCTCCTAATAAAAAGCGATCAGCATCATGGGTAGAGTTGTTGCGGCCGCCGTTTACAGCGGCGGGAAGAAAGTCACGGATATCACCCTTGACGAAGGCGCCGCGTGGGCCGCCAAACCCGACCACTTTGTGTGGATCGGCCTGGAAGAGCCCAATGCCCAGGAGCTGGCCAACCTGCAACGCCAGTTCAACCTGCACGAACTGGCCATCGAAGATGCCCTGGAAAAGCACAGCCGCCCGAAGCTGGAAACCTTCGGCGACGCGCTGTTTATCGTCACCTACTCACCGGTGCGCGAGGACGGCAAGCTGGTATTTATCGAGACGCATATTTTCGCCGGTAACGGCTACATCATTACCGCACGCAACGGTCACTCGGCGTCCTACAAATACGTGCGCCAGCGCTGTGAGGCGCGGCCGCTGTTGCTGGAGCATGGGGAAGATTTCGTACTCTATGCGCTGCTGGATTTCGTCACCGAAAACTACCAGCCGGTGAGCGAGGCGATCCATGCCGAGATCGACGAACTGGAGCGCAACGTGTTGTGCAATTCGTTGAACGAACGCGATATCCAGCACCTTCACGGCCTGCGCCGCGACGTGCTGCGGCTCAAACGTTATGTGGCGCCGATGGTGGAGATCAGCGAGGAGTTGCAGAAGCTGAGCTTCCCGTTTATCGACAAGAACATGCGCCCGTATTTCCGTGACGTGCAGATCCACGTGACGCGGCAGATGGAAGACCTCACCACCCTGCGCGACATTGCCAGCCAGACTATCGAGATTGGTGTATTGCTGGAGGCCTCACGCCAGAGCGTGGTGCAGCGCAAGTTCGCCGCATGGGCGGCGATCCTCGCCTTCCCCACGGCGGTGGCGGGGATTTATGGGATGAATTTCCAGAACATGCCCGAGCTGCAATGGCACTACGGCTATTTTGCAGTGCTCGGGTTTATTGCGGTGGGGTGCACCAGCCTGTGGGCCAGTTTCAAGCGGTCGGGCTGGCTTTAAACCCGGGCCTCGGGCTTGTGGGCCACAAAGCGCATCATCCATTCCGCCACGGTGACGCCGTGGTGGTCTCGCTCCAGGCTCGAGACACCGTTGCTGTAGACCTTTTCGCCAAGGGTTGTCTGAAGAATCTCAAGCAGCTCGCGGGAATAGTCGCTGACAAACTCCGGGTGGCCCTGGAAGCACAGCACCTGGTCGCCGATGTGGTAGGCGGCGAACGGGCAAAAATCGCTGGACGCGATGACCGTGGCATTTTCCGGCAGCGTGGTGACCTGGTCCTGGTGGCTGATCAATAGCGTCAGCTCCTCCACTTCGGGGCTCATCCACGGCGCCTTGGCGTCGAGCTTATAGTCGTGAATGCCCATGCCCCAGCCCTGGCCGGCACGCTCGGCCTTGCCGCCCAGCAGCAGCGCCAATAATTGGTGGCCGAAGCAAATGCCCAGCAACTTGTCGCCGCGCTCGTAGCGCTCGAGCAGGTAGGTCTTGAGGGTCTGGATCCACGGGTCGGTGCCAAATGAGTCGGCCTTGCTGCCGGTCACCAGGTACGCGTCAAACACTTCGTCGTCCGACGGGTATTCACCTTGCACCACGTTGTACACCACAAATTCGGCGGCAATCGGCTGCTGGGAGAACAGGCGTTTGAACATCTGCCCGTACCCTTGGTATTGATCGATCAAGCCTGGACGCAGGATATCGGTTTCCAGGATACAGACGCGTAGCGACATAAAAAATACCTGACACGGTGATGGGAATATTGCACACCCCAGAGCCTGCCTTGAAATACCCCTCCAAGGCAAGCCCCTCCCTAATCACCGGAACACTTCGCCCTGAGCAGCTTTTTCCAGCAACAACGCCGGTGGCGAGAACCGTTGGCCATACTGTTCGGCCAGGTAGCGGGCGCGGGCGATGAAGTCGTTCAGCCCGTACTGGTTGATAAACTGCAACGCGCCGCCACTCCACGCCGCAAAACCGATGCCGAAGATCGACCCCACGTTGGCGTCTGCGGTGGACATCAGCACGCCCTCCTCCACGCAACGTACGGTTTCGATCGCCTGAATAAACAGTAATCGGTCGCGGACGTCCTGCGGCGAAATCTGTTTGGCGGGCTGTTCAAACCGGGTTTTCAGTTCAGGCCACAGGTGTTTCTGCGAGCCTGCCGGATAGTCGTAAAAACCGCCACCCGCCGCCTTGCCGGCGCGGTTGTACTCGTTCACCAATAGGTCAATCACAGCGGTGGCCGGATGGTTCGGTAGGGATTTACCTTTCGCCTGCAGATCCTTGGCCGTTTGCTGTCGGATATGGCTCATCAGGCTGAGGGAAACCTCGTCAGACACTGCCAACGGCCCCACCGGCATACCGGCCTTACGTGCCTCGGTCTCGATCATCGGCGCGGCCACGCCCTCACCGAGCATGGCGATGCCTTCGTTGGTGAACGTGCCGAACACCCGCGAGGTGAAGAAGCCACGGCTGTCATTCACCACAATCGGGGTTTTGTTGATTTGCAGGACGAAATCGAAACCGCGGGCCAGGGTTTCGTCCGAGGTGCGGGCGCCCTTGATGATTTCCACCAGGGCCATCTTGTCCACCGGGCTGAAGAAATGCAGGCCGATAAACTTGCCTTGGTCGGGCACCGCCGTGGCCAGGCCGCTGATGGGCAAGGTCGAGGTGTTGGAGGCGATCACCGCGTCGGCGCCGACTATTTTCTGCGCTACAGCGGTGACCTTGGCCTTGAGTTCACGGTCCTCGAACACCGCTTCGATGATCAGGTCGCAGCCGGCCAGGTCGGCGTCGTCCTGGGTAGGAAGAATGCGCGCGAGGGTGGTTTCCCGCTGCTCGGCGGTCAATTGCCCACGGCCGACTTTCTTCTCCAGCAACGCCGCCGAGTGCGCCTTGCCCTTCTCTGCCGCCGCCAGGTTGATGTCCTTGAGCACCACCTCAATGCCGGCGCAGGCGCTGACATACGCGATACCCGCGCCCATCATCCCGGCGCCGAGCACGCCGACCTTGCGCGTCACGTAAGGCGCAAAACCCTGCGGCCGCGAGCTGCCGGCGTTGATCTGATTGAGCTGGAACCAGAAGGTGCCGATCATGTTTTTCGCCACCTGCCCGGTGACCAGCTCGGTGAAGTAGCGGGTTTCGATCAAGTGTGCGGTGTCGAAATCCACCTGGGCACCTTCCACGGCGGCGCAGAGGATTTTCTCCGGGGCCGGGAAGCAGCCTTGGGTTTTGCTGCGCAAGATGGAAGGGGCAATCGCCAGCATCTGCGCAACTTTGGGGTTGGATGGCGTGCCGCCGGGAAGCTGATACGCCTTGTTGTCCCAAGGCTGCTTTGCCTCAGGATTGGCGAGAATCCAGGCGCGGGATTTGGCCAGCAGTTCATCGCGGCTCGTTGCCAGCTCATTGATCAAACCGGCTTGCAGGGCCTGCTGTGGGCGGACTTTTTTGCCTTCCAGCAAATACGGCAGGGCCTTTTCCAGACCGAGCAAGCGCACCATGCGCACCACCCCGCCGCCGCCCGGCAACAGGCCCAGGGTGACTTCCGGCAAGCCGAGCTGTACGGATTTGTCGTCCAGCGCGACGCGGTAATGGCAGGCCAGGCAAATTTCCCAGCCGCCGCCCAATGCCGCGCCATTGATCGCGGCGGCCAGCGGTTTGCCGAGGGTTTCCAGGCGGCGCAGTTGCGCCTTCAGCTCCAGCACGCTGTCGTGGAAATCCTTGGCGTGGGCTTTGTCGACCTTGATCAGCTCATTGAGGTCGCCGCCGGCAAAAAAGGTCTTTTTGGCTGAGGTGATGATCACGCCGGCGAGGCTGTCCTTTTCCGCCTCCAGGCGCGTAACGGCGGCGGCCATGGCCTCGCGATACACACTGTTCATGGTGTTGGCGCTCTGGCCGGGCATGTCGAGGGTCAGTACCACGATCTGGTCCTGGCCTTTTTCGTAACGAATGGCTTCGGTCATGACGGATTCCTAGGGCTCAGAGGCGTTCGATAATGGTCGAGATGCCCATGCCACCGCCGACACACAGGGTGGCCAGGCCGTAGCGCTGTTGGCGCGCCTCCAACTCGTCAAGCAGGGTGCCAAGGATCGCGCAGCCGGTGGCGCCCAACGGGTGGCCCATGGCGATGGAACCGCCGTTGACGTTGACCCGCGCGGGGTCGATGCGCATGTCCTTGATGAACTTGAGCACCACCGAGGCAAAGGCTTCGTTGACCTCGAACAGATCGATGTCTTCCACACGCAGACCGGCCTTGGCCAGGGCCTTGCGTGTAGCCGGTGCGGGCCCCGTGAGCATGATGGTCGGGTCGGTGCTGGTGACGGCCGTGGCGACAATCCGCGCACGCGGCTGCAGGCCCAGCTCCCGCCCTTTGGCCTCGGAGCCGATCAACATCAGCGCGGCGCCGTCGACAATCCCGGAGCTATTGCCCGGCGTGTGCACATGGTGGATGCGTTCCACATGGCTGTAGACCCGCAGCGCGGTGGCGTCAAAGCCCATTTGCCCCATCATCTCGAAGCTCGGCTTGAGCTTGCCCAGGCCTTCAAGGGTGGAGTCACCACGGATGAATTCGTCATGGTCCAGCAGCACGATGCCGTTCTGGTCCTGTACCGCGATCAGCGACTTGCTGAAGGAACCGTCTGCACGCGCCCTCGCCGCTTTCTGCTGGGACTGTAGGGCGAAGGTGTCGACGTCTTCGCGGCTGAAGCCTTCGAGGGTGGCAATCAGGTCTGCGCCGATGCCTTGGGGCGTGAAGTGGCTGTGCAGGTTGGTTTGCGGGTCGAGCACCCAGGCGCCGCCATCGCTGCCCATGGGCACGCGGGACATGGACTCGACGCCGCCGACCACCACCAGGTCTTCAAAGCCGGAGCGCACTTTCATCGCGCCGAGGTTCACCGCTTCCAGGCCAGACGCGCAGAAACGGTTGACCTGCACACCGGCGACGCTGACATCCCAGTCCGCCACCAGCGCGGCGGTCTTGGCAATGTCGGCGCCCTGGTCGCCCACCGGGGTCACGCAGCCGAGCACGATGTCATCGACCTGGTGGGTGT
The DNA here is from genome assembly GCF_049590575.1 of Pseudomonas sp. Classification (GTDB taxonomy): domain Bacteria; phylum Pseudomonadota; class Gammaproteobacteria; order Pseudomonadales; family Pseudomonadaceae; genus Aquipseudomonas. The sequence continues at coordinate 25,432 of NZ_JBAWDE010000251.1, read as the reverse complement.
CGAGGTCGCTGCGCTGGGCCAGCGCCGTCAGCAGGCCGGCCAGCAGGTTGACCGGTTTGACGCTGTGCAAGGCGCCATCGGCCTTGCCTTTGCCCCGGGGCGTGCGTATCGCATCAAAGATCAAAGCTTGGGTCATGACGTCCTCGAAGCACTGTGCATGTGTGCCCTTACCTTAGGCCCGATTGACACGGTTTCAATGACGGATGCGCTCATTGCTTTTGACCTCCACGCTCGGACGAACGGTAGGCCTTTCGGGCAATTGCCTGATTAATCGTTTTAGCTGTCTAGCCAAGGCATTGGCGCCAATATGGCGATGAGCCTCATAACGTTTTAAGCTGAAATTATACTTAGCTGATATGAAATGGATCTAAGCCACGCAGAACGAGGGCTCTAAGGTTCAATCAGTAAGGAGTTGCTGCCAGGTTTTGCCGGAGCAGCTGTAAGAAAAGCGACACGTCATAACGGCATAGTAGATTTTAACGGCACGCATTTGACGCTCAGGAATAACAACAAAAGGCAGTCAGCCATGTTTAAACACTCGAAAGTACGTCAGGCGGGGCTCATTCTGTTCGCCACCACACTGATTCTGATCCTACCCAATTTAACCAAGGTTATTGGGTGACCACTCAACCCTCACATTCCGTGCACATACAGCATCTGGACTGCAGCTTTTGGCAGCTCCTGCCGGGACATTGCGTATAGCGGTCCTGCAGGGGCTGCCTTTTTACGCGTGTATTTCGGGTATCGTGAGCCCTAACGCCACTTCGCACCGGGCCACCGTATTGAAATCGATACTCGCGCTTTTTGCCCTGCTCATCGCACTGCCCGCTGCGGCTGCACAGTTGAGCATCGAACTCGACCACGTAAGCAAGACCTGGCAGACCGCCGACTTGCTCCAGCACCCGGACGCGCAGACGGTGCGGATCATTGATGATGTTTCTTACAAGCGCGACATGACCTACCGCGCAGTGCCGCTGGCAGTGCTCCTACCCAGGCTTAAGCCTGACAGCCATGTGCAGGCTGTTGCCCTGGATGGCTTCGCCGCCGAACTCAGCGCCGCGCCCTTGCTGGAAACCCACGGCGCCCGCGCCTGGCTGGCGGTGGAAGACCCGGCCCACCCGTGGCCCGCGCTGGCGGATGGCAAGCCTAGTGCCGGGCCGTTCTACCTGGTGTGGACTGACCCGCAAGCCGGGGCTGTCAGCCCGGAGCAGTGGCCGTTCCAGATCCGCGCGATCAAACAATTGAAGACCGTGGCCGAGCGGTTCCCGGCGTTGTTGCCCGACCCGACGTTGGCGGCGAATGATCCGGTCAACCAGGGCTTCGCGTTGTTCCAGAAAAACTGCCTGGCCTGCCACCGGCTCAATGGCGCCGGTGATGCGCAGGTGGGACCGGACCTGAATATCCCCTACAGCCCGACCGAGTATTTCGGCGGCGATTTCCTCAAGCGCTATATCCGCGACCCGCAGAGCCTGCGGCATTGGCCGCAGGCGAAGATGCCGGCGTTTGCCGCCAGTATCTTGCCGGACAGTGAGCTGGATTTGTTGGTGGGGTATCTGAAGCATATGGCGGGGCGTAAGCAGCAGCCCTAGGTATCGAGCACCTACCAGTGTGGCGAGCGGGCTTGCCCCGCGTTGGGGCGCGAAGCGGCCCCTTTGAGAGCAGAGTGCGGCCTGTCAGGCACTCCTCAGCGTATGGTTTTGGGGCCGCTTCGCGCCCCAACGCGGGGCAGGCCCGCTCGCCACAACAAACCGAGTCGCTACAACAAGCCTGCTCTCCACAAGATCACACTATTGCTGTTGCACCGAGATCACTGGCGTTGGCGCCACGAACACCTTGGCGTGCATCTGCTCGTGCCCGCCGCCACGGCGCATGCCGCGCACGGGGCAGGCGTCGAGATAGTCCAGGCCCACGGCGAGTTTCAGATGCCGCTCCGGGCGAGCAAGCTGGTTGGTCACGTCGAAGCTGTACCAGGCGTCGTCCAGCCAGGCTTCGGCCCAGGCGTGGCTGGCCAGGTGCGTGCTGTCTTCCGTGTACAGATACCCCGACACATACCGCGCTGGAATCCCCAGGCTGCGCGCGCAGGCCAGGAACGCATGGGCATGGTCCTGGCACACACCCGCCCTGCCTGCGAAGGCCTCGGCGGCGCAGGTGTCGACTTCGGTGGAGCTTGGCGTGTAGACCATCGTCTGGTGCAAGGCATGCATCAGGTCGATCAACGCCGTGCGGTCACGCCGTTGATGGCAGTGCTGTTGCGCAAAACCGCGCAGGGCCTCGTCGGGTTCGGTCAGGCGGGTGCAACGCAGGAACGGAAAGGCCGACTGGCTTTCATGCTCCGCTTCGCGCAGCTCATCGATATCCACCTGGCCCCGGGCACCGATGATGATGGCGTCGTGGGGTTCGTCCAGGGTCAGCACATGCAGGATGTTGCCGAACGGGTCGACTTGCGCACGCACCGGGCGCGGCAGGTCCAATTGCCAACTGATGACATGTTGGCGCTCGCTGTCGTGGGGCGTGAGGCGCAGGTATTGGATACTGTTGCGCACCTGGTCTTCATAGCGGTAGGTGGTTTCGTGGCTGATGGAGAGTCTCATGCGGCCTCCAGGTAGGAACTGTAGATGGCGTCGCCGAGTTGGCGCACCAAGGGGATAAACTCGGTCAGCCAGGCGTGCAGGCCTTCCTCGAGGATTTCATCGATGGCGGTAAAGCGCAGGCGCGCATCCATCTCGGCGGCCAGGCGCTGGGCCGGGCGGCCGTTGAGGCCTGGCAGGCTGGCGAGGATCTGGTCGATTTCTTCACTGCACGCGCGCAACGAGCGCGGCACGTCTGCGCGCAACAACAGCAACTCCGCGACCTGCCGGGCGCCGGGCGCGTCGCGGTAGATCTCGGTGTAGGCCTCGAACGACGACAACGCGCGCAGCAACGCGCTCCACTGATAGTAGGCGTGGGCCGTGCCGTCGGTGACGGCTTCGGCGCGGTCGCCGGCCATTTCATAGCGCGCGTCCAGCAAGCGCAGGGTGTTGTCGGCGCGTTCGATAAACGTGCCCAGGCGAATAAACCGGAAGGCGTCGTTGCGCATGATGGTGCCGTAGGTCGCCCCCCGGAACAGATGGGAGCGCTCCTTGACCCACTCACAAAACCGGCTCATGCCGTAGCGGCTCAAGCCTTGCTGGGCGATGTCGCGAATATCCAGCCAGGTTGCGTTGATGTTTTCCCACATGTCGGCGGTAATTCGCCCACGCACGGCATGGGCGCTTGCCCGCGCAGAGCCGAGGCAGCTGTAGATGCTGGCCGGGTTGGCGGCATCCAGCGCAAAGAAGTGCAGGAGCTTTTCGGCATGCAGTTCGCCGTGGCGCTCGCGGTAATCATCCAGCGTGCCGGTGATCAGCAGCGGCATGGCCAACTCATGCAGACCATCGCCGCGCCCATCCTGGGGCATCAACGACAGCGAATAACTGACATCGAGCATGCGCGCGAGGTTTTCCGCGCGCTCCAGGTAGCGCGACATCCAGTACAAATCCGAGGCAGTTCTACTTAACATATTTCAATCCTCGACCACCCAGGTGTCTTTGGTGCCGCCGCCCTGGGACGAGTTAACCACCAGCGAACCTTCGCGCAGCGCCACGCGGGTCAAGCCGCCAGGCACTACACGGGTTTCCTTGCCGGACAGCACGAACGGGCGCAGGTCGATATGCCGCGGGGCGATGCCGTTTTCGACAAACGTCGGGCACGTGGATAAACACAGGGTTGGTTGTGCGATATAGGCATGGGGCTTGGCCTTGATCCGGGCGCGGAAGGCTTCGATTTCCGCCTTGGTGGACGCCGGCCCGACCAACATGCCGTAACCGCCCGAGCCCTGGGTTTCCTTGACCACCAACTCTGGCAAGTTGGCCAGCACGTGAGACAACTCATCAGGCTTACGGCATTGGAAGGTAGGAACGTTCTGCAGGATCGGTTCTTCATCCAGGTAAAAACGGATCATCTCGGTGACGAAGGGGTACACCGATTTGTCGTCCGCCACCCCGGTGCCGATCGCATTGGCCAGCACCACATTGCCCAAGCGATACGCCGCCAGCAGGCCGGGTACGCCGAGCATGGAGTCCGGGTTAAAGGCCAACGGATCGAGGAACGCATCGTCGAGGCGACGGTAAATCACATCGACGGCTTTGGGGCCGTCGGTGGTGCGCATGAATACATGGTCGTCGCGCACAAACAGGTCGGCGCCTTCGACCAACTCCACACCCATCTCCCGCGCCAGAAAAGCGTGCTCGAAGAACGCGCTATTGAAACGACCCGGGGTCAGCACCACCACGCTGGGGTTGTCGATGGGGCTGGCGCTTTTCAGAGTGTCGAGCAGCAGGTTGGGGTAATGGTCGATCGGCGCGATGCGCTGGGCGGCGAACAGTTCGGGGAACAGTCGCATCATCATCTTGCGGTCTTCGAGCATGTAGCTGACGCCACTTGGGGTACGCAGATTGTCTTCCAGCACGTAGTAAGTGCCGTCACCATCGCGTACGAGGTCGACCCCGGAGATGTGGGAATACAGATCGCGGTGCAGGTTCAGGCCTTGCATCGCCAACTGATACTGCTCGTTGGCCAGCACTTGTTCGGCGGGGACGATGCCGGCCTTGATGATGCGTTGGTCGTGATAAAGGTCGGCGAGAAACATGTTCAAGGCCTTGACCCGCTGGATGCAGCCGCGCTCCACCATTCGCCATTCGCTGGCGGGGATGCTGCGCGGGATGGTGTCGAACGGAATCAGCCGCTCAGTGCCCTGTTCGTCTCCGTAAAGGGTGAAGGTGATCCCAGCACGGTGAAACAGCAAATCGGCTTCACGCCGGCGCTGGGCCAGCAGTTCGGTTGGCGTCTCAGCCAGCCAGCGGGCGAATTCACGGTAATGAGGGCGAACCTGCCCTGCCGCGTCGTACATTTCGTCGTAATAAGTGCGGATCATGCCGTACTCCTTGTCACCCGGACGCTAGAACCATCGCAAGGCCCGTGCCAGCGGCATAAACACTTAAATATCAGTGAGTTGAATAACCAACGAGATCTGACCGCACCGTCCTGGTGCGCAGAATGCCCAGTGCTTCGACGCGTGCTTCATCGCAAGGCGGGCTTTGGCTATCAACAGCATAGTCAGAGTTGATTTCACCGCCCGCCTACACTTGCGGATAATCGCAACCATCTGCTGAACAGGACGCGTCCTACAGCTTCAGCGAACCGATCTTCCCTTTAGGCCACCCTCTTTGGGTGGCTTTTTTTTGGTGCTGAAAAAGACCGTGCAAGTTCCGCGTATTTTCCTGCGGCACAAACAAAATCGGCCGACCCAAAGGTCAGCCGATACGCTGCGTTGCTCATAAATCCAGCTACATGGGTAACCCACGCACCTCTTGCTTGACGCCCCATCCTTCGATGATGCCGCCCAGAGGCTCGACCACCGCCTCAAAGTCCTGCTCGAAGTCTCCTATGCCGTCGTAGGTTGCGAACATGATTTTGCTCAGTTCCAGGTACCAGGCGCCATCGTCGCGCGCACTGACCTGGGCATTCAGCGATTCCCCACGAAACTCACCCGCAGCCCTGCGCGCCCGTTCCTCGTCCGGAAAAATCGCGTAGAACTCGATGGGGTGAAACCGTGAAAAGTCGAAACCGCCTTCTTTCATGCGGCGCAGAACGTTGGTGCTGATGTCTTCTTGATAGGCTGTGCTCATGAAAAGTGCTCCTCGAATTGATGGATAGACTTTCCGTGCTTCCCGAAGCCCACGCCGTACTGGCGTGGGAGCTACGGCAATGACATCACCGCTGGAAAACAAGCATGTAGCTGACAAGACCAGACCTTAGCGATTCATTCGCTGATCTCAATTGCAGAGTAGCGCGAAGCTACCACCTCCACCAGAGGCGCTTTCATTGCTGACAGAGAATGTTCAGGCGGCGGGAGAGATGTCGAGGATCTGGATGCTGTTCTGGTCTTTGAGGATCTTGACCGTTGGCTCGGGTTTACGGCCCTCAAGGTCATTGAGGTCAAGTTCGGCGGCCACGGGCACCAGCTTGTTGCGAATCATGTGTGCCGCGTCTTCGAGGCTGGGCTTTTGATCGCAGGTGAACTGCTCTACGGTCTGAACGCCGTGATCATCAACGAAGGTAATCTGCCACTTTTGCATCGGTGCCTCCTCGATAAAACCCGTGTGTGGGCTTACAACTATCTGGACCTTGAGGGCTCGTCAAACGTTCCACTCAAGGTCTGGGGCACCCGATCAACTGCGCTTATTTTTCAGCGTGTTCCTTCAGAGCTTTCAAGGTGTTGAACGGGGCGTCCACCACGAACTTGTTGGCCAACCAGGAAGGCACGCTGCCGCCTGGCTCGGTGTGCACCTGGTAGGTGACTTCGGTCTGGTTGTCGCCTTTTGGCACCAGTTTCCAGAAGCCATCAACTTGGGCGACACGAATAAAGCCTTTCTCCTCGGGCTTGTAGGTGGGCACACCCTCCAGCTTGCGAGTCAGGCTGCCGTCAGCGGCCTTAGTGGTGGTGATATGCATATAAGAATCACGAGGCGTCACCGGCCAAGGTGTATTGAACTGAGTGTAGGTCCAGGCTTCATTGCCTTTACTGTCGACCAGTTTCTGGGACTTACACTCGTGGATCCATTTGCAGGCACCGGCCACGTCCTCCTGGAGGGCGACGATTTTTGCAACAGGCGCCTTGATCGTGGTGACACCGCGATACGCCTTGTACTTGGAACCGGCGATTTCACTGAGGGACACTTTGATACCGTCTTCGTCCTTGGCGACTTGCCAATCTTCAGCCTGGGCAGTGGCAGCAAACAACACTGTAAAACCGCACAACACAGCCATTCGTTTCAGCGAACCCATTGTTGTATTCCTTATTGTTGAAGTGACCAATAGTAAAGCCCATCAAGCCGCCGTCATCTGCTCCCACCAGCCGATCAAACGGATCGCGTCGGCCTGGTCGGTGCCGCACACCTCAAGGTCTGCCTTGAAATCACTGCACACCGCCGGGCGCTCCGGTTGCCCGAACAGCTGGCACAGCTGTTCGACCGACAAGTGCAGGCAGCGTTCGCCCGCTGGTTTGCCCTGAGGCATTCCCGGCAATGGCGAACTGATGGAGGGGGCGATGCAGCAAGCGCCACAGCCTTCACGGCATTTCATGACCAGCAGGTCCTCGACGACTCAATGGGGATGGCCGGGCTAGAGTACGCCCTTAAACAGCCGTTTTAAAATGGTCTAACAGGGGTTTTTCGCACAAAACAAAAGTGACTGACCAGTCTGCGACAGGTGGTCAGAGGACGACGTCACTTTTGCGGGTAAAGTTTACTGCTTGAACTCGAATTCCAACGCGGCACCTTCCACGTCACGGCGTTCTTCGTTGCGCAGTTGCAGCTTCATTTCATTGCTGAGCAGGCGGCCGTTGATCTGGAAGGCGCTGTTGTCAGTTGGCTTTTCGCCAAACATTTGCGGCAGCAAGGGCACACTCTTCGGCTTGGGCACGGTGCCCAGTGGCTGCAGGTGCCTGACCATGTCCGATGGCAATGACAGGTCCAACTGTGCCGGTGCCAGTTGGGTCTGGGCGACTTCGCGAGACGACTTGGCCTTGGCCGCACGCTTTTTCGCGGCTGCCGAATTCTTTTTAGCGACGGGGGCTTTTTTTGCTGGCGTTGGTTTTTTTGCGGAGGTCTGCTGCGCTGTGCTGGCCGCAGGCTTGGTTTCGCTCACAGGCGTCGCCGCCAGCACCGTGCTGACGTTGCAGAGACCTAACAGGCCAATCACCAAAACAGCGCGAAAAATCTGAGTCATAGTGCCTACAGCATTAACGGCAGAGGGCCATATGCTCGCTTGTTGTGCGCGGCATGACAAGCGCGGTGATTAGCCAGCTATCGGCGTTGTCCCCTTTCAGTGCCTCAGCCGCACCTAAAAATCAGCGGCTGCCGTCTCCTGGCACAACTGGCTGGCCAGCATCCCCAACGTCATCAGCGCCCGCTCTGCCTCGCGGTTCCACGGCGTGCCGCAGTTGAGGCGAATGCAATGGTTGAACTGCTCGGTATTACTGAAGATCAGCCCTGGCGCAATGCTGATGCCCTGTTGCAGGGCACGCACGTGCAATTCCTGGGTATTGACCCGGCCGGGCAAACTGACCCACAGGATAAAGCCGCCGGTCGGACGGGTCATCTGCGTGCCCTCGGGGAAATACTGCTGCACGGCCAGTTGGAAGGCGCTGAGGTTCTTGCGGTATTCCTGGCGGATGTAGCGCAAGTGCCGGTCGTAACCGCCGTTCTCCAGGTACGCCGCAACCCCCATCTGCGTGACACTGCACGCGGAATGGGTGCTGAACATCTGCAGGCGCTGGATTTCCTGCTGGTACTTGCCGGCGATCATCCAGCCGATACGCACGCCCGGCGACAAGGTCTTGGAAAAGCTCGAGCAGTAGATCACCCGGTCCAGCCGATCATAGGCCTTGAGGGCCTTGGTGCGGCCCACTTCGAACATCAGTTCGCCGTAGATATCATCCTCGACAATCTGGATATCGAAATCCGAGGCCAGGCGCAGCAACTGTTTCTGCCGCTCCTCGGGCATGGTGCCACCCAGGGGGTTGCTCAGGCGCGTGGTCAACACCAGGGCCTTGATCGACCACTGGTTGGCGGCCAGTTGCAGGGCTTCAAGGCTCATGCCGGTAGACGGGTCGCTGGGAATTTCGATGACCTTGAGGCCAAGCAAATCGGCCAATTGCAGCAGGCCGTAATACGTCGGGGATTCAGCGGCGATCAAATCGCCTGGACGCGTCAGCACGCGCAGTGACATCTGCAACGCATCCACGCAACCGTGGGTGATCACCACTTCCGACGGGTCCACCACCACGCCGGCGTCGCGCATGCGGATCGCCACCTGGCGGCGCAGTGGCTCGAAACCTGGGCTGAACATGTAACTGAAGGCGCGCGGGCTCTGGAAGCGCGTGACCTTGGCCAACTGCTGGTGCAGCGCGCGCACCGGCAAGTAGTCGACGCTCGGCACGGCGGCGCCCAAGGGAAACACACCTTCACGGCGCGACTCGCCCAATACCTGCTGAATGATGCTGCTGCGGGTGACCAACCCCGGGCGCTCTACCCGTGCGATGTCCGGCGTGGGCGCGGTCAGCGCGGGCGTCTGGTGCACGTAATAGCCCGACTGCGGCCGCGCCCGGATCAGCCCCTGGTCTTCCAGGTTGGCGTAGGCCTGCAACACAGTGGCGTGGCTGACGTTGAGCTGGGAGCTCATCTTGCGCACCGAAGGCACGCGCTCACCCGGTTGATAGACACCGCGCCGGATGTCCTCAGCCAGTTGTTGGGCGATACGTTGGTAAAGCAACAGATTGGTCATGACGCAGCACTCGATTTCACGGGTATTTTATTTTTGTGTGAAACATACCGGCACAGTTTAGAAGTGTACGGGGACAGTTGCCAGAATAGTCGAGCGTAGCGGGCAGTGATAGCAAAAACTGTAGGGGTATACGCAAACAAATGTGGGAGGGGGCTTACCCCCGATAGCGGAGTGTCAGTCACCCAAGAGGTTGACTGAACCACCGCCATCGGGGGCAAGCCCCCTCCCACCTTTTGATCCGCGCAACGTCCCTATCGAGCAGCGCCCAGCTGGCCTTTTTCGTCGGAGAACACAATTTCAACCCGACGGTTCTGCGCGCGGCCGCGTTCGGACGCGTTGGCTTCTACCGGGTATTGGTCGCCATAACCTTCGACCTGGATGCGTTTTTCGTCGATGCCCAGGTCCACCAGCACATCGGCCACCGATTGCGCGCGGTCACGGGACAGTTTGAGGTTTTCCTGTTCGCCACCGGTATTGTCGGCGTAGCCCTCGATCCGCACCACGCGCTTGGGGTTCAACTGCAGGAACTGCACGATCTTCAGCACCGTGCGGTTGGCCGAATTTTTCAGCTCAGCGTCGCCGGTGTCGAACAACACGTCGCCCAGGGTCATCACCAGGCCGCGATCGGTCTGGGTAGTGGCCAGGCTGGCGATCTGTTCTTCGAGCCATTTGCCCTGCTGCTGCACACTGATCAACTTGCTTTCACGCAGAGCCAGTTGCAGGCGCTGGCGCTCCAGTTCGAGCTTGGTGCCGCGCTCTTCGTTAAGCGCCTGCTCGGTGTGTTCACGGGCGATGGCACTGTAGCGCTGGCTCAGGTAGGCGTAATGCACCACGTCCGCCCCGCTCCCCCAGTAGCTGGAGAGGCGATCGGCACGCGCCAGGGATTCACCCGCGCGGATCACATCCTTGGGCGCGAAGCGCAACACGTTGGCGTCTTCCTTGACCTTCTGGAAGTCGCTGCCGGCCTGTTGCAGGGCCTGCTCGCCATTGGGATGGCTGGCGCAGCCGCCCAGCACCGCACTGCCCAACAGTACGGCACAGCTGAAACCACGGATCATCCGGCTCATTGGGCTTCCCCCAACTGCAATTGTTTGCGCAGGCGCGTGATACGCGTGTTGAGCACGTTGAGTTGTTCCTGACTCTTGCGGGTCAGCACTTTGGCCTCGGCCAGGCGCGCGTCCAGCTCGGCCTGTTCAGCCCGCATGCGCGCGTCTTTGTAGGACTCATCGGCCATATCGGCCTTGGCCTGGGCGAATTTATCTTCGGCCAGTTTCAGTTCGGGCGATTCATCGGTGTTGGCACCCACGGCATTGGCTTGTTCCAAGGCTTGCTGGGTGAGGCGTATTTGTTCATTCGGCGCAGGATCGGCTGCACATCCCGCCAGAGCGACAACGGCGAGGGCCGCGAAAAGAGGTCGAAGAGTCACTGAAAATCCCTACTTTGTTGGGGTGCCGACGGGTTGTTGCAGTTGCGCTTTCCAACGTTCGAGATTGCGCTGCAGCGCGGCTTCCGTCACACCAGACGCGGGCAATTCTGTCATCTTTTTGGCGAGCTGTCCGCGCAACCACGGATCATTGCAGGCCGAGTTATGCGAAATCGCCAGGTACAGGCCAGGCCGGTCGATGGGTACATCGCGCGCCACCAGGTCGTTGCTCATGCCCAGTGTCTGGGCCATGGCCATGCCGGAGTAACGCCCGGCCAACACGTAATCCACTTCACCCAGCAGCAGTTTCTGGAAAGCCGGTGTCAAGGTCGGGAAGCGTTGCAGGGTGAGTTGCTGGCTGGCGAGGGTTTCGAACTCGCGACTCAGGCGCGCGCGCTCCGAGACCGCCCCCTTGAAACCGTGCAGGTCGGCGGCGGTGGCGTAGGCCAGCGCCGAGTCCTTGCGGGTCCAGACCAGGTAATCGGTCTGCATCAAGGCGGGGTGGATGTAGTCGAGGGTTTCCAGCTCGCCCAGGTTCAGCGGGGCGTCGGCGAGCATGTCCATGCGCCCGCTGCGCACTTCGTCCAGGGCCACGGAGCGCTTGCCGCCGTAGAGCAGGTCGATTTTCACGCCGAGGTCCTTGGCCACTTGTTGCAACACATCGGCGGTGGCGCCGATCAGGTGCGTGGGGTCCTGGGGGTCGCGCCAGAGAAGGGGCGGTGCGTCCGGGCTGCCGGTGACCACCAGGCGATCACATTTGCCGGCGGCCAGCGACAAGGTCGGCAGCAGCAACAAGGCCAGCAATACGGGACGCAGTTCCATGGCGAAGCTCCAACAAGTCAAAAAAAACCCGGTCGCAAGGACCGGGCTCTTTATAAGTGAAGCGGCTGGATTAGACCAGCTTCTCCAGCTCGGGTACGGCTTCGAACAAGTCCGCCACCAGGCCGTAATCAGCCACCTGGAAGATCGGTGCTTCTTCGTCCTTGTTGATCGCGACGATCACTTTGGAGTCTTTCATACCGGCCAAATGCTGGATCGCGCCGGAAATACCGACGGCGATGTACAGCTGCGGCGCAACGATTTTGCCGGTCTGGCCGACCTGCATGTCGTTGGGTACGAAACCTGCGTCGACGGCCGCGCGGGAGGCGCCGACCGCAGCGCCGAGCTTGTCGGCCAGGGCGTACAGGTGCTTGAAGTTGTCACCGTTCTGCATGCCACGGCCGCCGGAAACGACGATCTTGGCAGCGGTCAGCTCAGGGCGGTCCGACTTGGCCAGCTCTTCGCCGACAAAGCTGGAAGTGCCAGCGTCGTGGGCAGCGGAGACGGCTTCAACGGCAGCCGAACCCCCTTCGGCGGCAACCGGGTCGAAACCGGTGGCGCGTACGGTGATGACTTTTACCGAAGCGTTGGACTGTACGGTCGCGATAGCGTTACCGGCATAGATCGGGCGCTTGAAAGTGTCGGCGCTTTCTACCGAAACGATCTCGGAGATCTGGTCAACGTCCAGCTGCGCAGCAACGCGCGGCAGGATGTTTTTGCCGTTGGAAGTAGCGGCAGCCAGGATGTGGCTGTAGCCAGCGCCCAGCTCTGCAACCAACGGAGCAACGTTTTCCGGCAGCTGATGCGCATAAGCGGCATTGTCAGCATTCAGGACTTTGCTCACGCCAGCGATTTTTGCAGCGGCTTCAGCCACGGCGCCAGCGCCTTGGCCTGCTACCAGCACGTGGATGTCACCACCGATTTTAGCGGCGGCGGCCACGGTGTTCAGGGTGGCCGGGGCCAGCACCTTGTTGTCGTGTTCGGCGATTACGAGGATAGCCATGATCAGATCACCTTCGCTTCGTTTTTCAGTTTCTCGACCAGTTCAGCCACCGACTTGACCTTGATGCCCGCGCTGCGTGCAGCCGGTGCTTCAACCTTGACGGTCTTGTTGGTGGAGGCGGTGGAAACGCCCAAAGCATCCGGAGTCAGCACTTCGAGAGGCTTCTTCTTGGCTTTCATGATGTTTGGCAGAGACGCGTAGCGCGGCTCGTTCAAACGCAGGTCGGTGGTGACGATGGCCGGCAGCTTCAGGGAAACTGTTTGCGCGCCGCCGTCGATTTCACGGGTTACGGCGACGCTGTCGCCGCTCACTTCGACTTTGGAGGCGAAGGTGCCCTGGCCGTAACCGGTCAGTGCAGCCAGCATCTGGCCAGTCTGGTTGTTGTCGCTGTCGATCGCCTGTTTGCCGAGGATCACCAACTGAGGCTGTTCCTTGTCGACAACAGCCTTGAGCAGCTTGGCCACGGCCAGGGAGGTCAGCTCTTCAGCGGACTCAACCAGGATCGCGCGGTCGGCGCCGAGCGCCAGGGCGGTACGCAGCTGCTCTTGAGCAGTGGCAGGACCGATGGAAACCACGACGATTTCAGTCGCCACGCCTTTCTCTTTCAGGCGTACGGCTTCTTCCACAGCGATTTCACAGAAAGGGTTCATCGACATCTTGACGTTAGCAAGGTCGACGCCGGAATTGTCCGCCTTGACGCGAACTTTCACGTTGTAATCGACAACGCGTTTGACAGCTACAAGAACCTTCATGGATTCCTCGTTACTCTCCGGTGAAAAGAAAGTCGCCTAGGCGAACCTGGCGGTTGATGCTCATCGGCGCACAAGGGCACCTCCAAAAACCTCGGCGTGTGACCTTGCTCACGGGAAATGACGACCGTTCGTCAGTGGTGACTGAGAGGTCATTCTTTATCGCGGCGTGTAAACTGCGCGCCATCGTTTGAGCGCGCATGCCTTTAGCCTGTCTTTGGACGTGCTCTTGAAACCTGCTGTCTGCCTACGGTAAGCGCAAAACCGACCGTATATTGACCGGAACGCCTATTCTGGTCAATACGGCAAAATAGCCAGTCATAAGCCGCGTTGCTTTGATTTACCTAGCCTGCGGGCGATTCAAACAAACGTTTGTATTGGACGCTGCCGGTGGTCTATATATAATGCGCCACCTAGAGAGAAAGGTGGGTCGCGCCTTGGCGCCAGACCACACCGAACCTCCACCCATTAGAAAAAAAGCCTGTTGAGCCTTGAGTAGGAGATAGCCTGTGGAACGCGAATACATGGAATTCGACGTGGTCATCGTCGGCGCTGGCCCGGCGGGCCTGTCTGCCGCCTGCCGACTGAAGCAGAAGGCCGCCGAAGCCGGTAAGGAAATCAGCGTCTGCGTGGTCGAAAAAGGCTCCGAAGTCGGCGCTCACATCCTTTCCGGTGCCGTGTTCGAACCCCGCGCCCTGAACGAACTGTTCCCGGACTGGAAAGCGCTCGGCGCTCCGCTCAACACCCCGGTCGTGCGCGATGACATCTATGTACTGCGCAGCCCCGAAGCCTCCACCAAGGTTCCCGACTTCTTTGTGCCCAAGACCATGCACAACGAAGGCAACTACATCATTTCCCTGGGCAACCTGTGCCGCTGGCTGGCCCAGCAGGCCGAGAACCTGGGCGTGGAAGTCTACCCAGGCTTTGCCGCCCAGGAAGCGCTGTTCGACGAAAACGGCGTGGTCCGCGGGATCATCACCGGTGACCTTGGCGTCGACCGCGAAGGCAACCCGAAAGAAGGCGTCTACACCCCCGGCATGGAGCTGCGCGGCAAGTACACGTTGTTTGCCGAAGGCTGCCGTGGGCACATCGGCAAGCAGTTGATCGAGCGCTTCAACCTGGCCAGTGACGCCGACGCCCAGCACTACGGCATCGGCCTCAAGGAAATCTGGGAAATCGACCCGGCCAAGCACCAGCCAGGCCTGGTGGTGCACACCGCCGGTTGGCCGCTGGACATCATGAGCAACGAGAACACCGGTGGCTCGTTCCTCTATCACCTGGAAAACAACCAAGTGGTCGTGGGCCTTATCGTCGATCTGTCCTACAGCAACACCTTCCTGTCGCCGTTCGATGAGTTCCAGCGCCTCAAGCATCACCCGGTGCTGGCCCAGTACCTGGCAGGCGGCAAGCGCGTCAGCTACGGCGCGCGCGCCCTGGCCAAGGGTGGCATCAACTCGTTGCCGAAGATGGTGTTCAAGGGCGGCGCATTGATCGGCTGTGACCTGGGCACCATGAACGTGGCCAAGATCAAAGGCAGCCACACCGCGATGAAGTCCGGCATGCTCGCCGCCGACGCCGTGGCCGAGCGCCTGTTCGCCGAATCCGAAGGCGGCGACGAACTGACCAACTATGTCGACAGCTTCAAAGCCAGCTGGCTCTATGAAGAACTGTTCGCCAGCCGCAACTTCGGCCCGGCGATGCACAAGTTCGGCCCGATCATCGGCGCCGGCTTCAACTGGTTCGACCAGAACATCCTCGGCGGCAAAATGCCCTTCACCTTGCACGACACCAAGCCGGACTACGCCTGCTTGAAGCTCGCCAAGGACAGCAAGAAGATCAACTACCCCAAGCCAGACGGCAAGTTGAGCTTCGACAAGCTGAGCTCGGTGTTCATCTCCGGCACCAACCACGAAGAAGAGCAGCCGTGCCACTTGAAGTTGAAAGACCCGAGCATCCCGATCGGCACCAACCTGCCGCTCTACGATGAACCCGCGCAGCGCTACTGCCCGGCCGGCGTGTATGAAGTCATCACCAAGGAAGACGGCGAGAAGCGCTTCCAGATCAACGCCCAGAACTGCGTGCACTGCAAGACCTGTGACATCAAGGACCCTTCGCAGAACATCACCTGGGTCACGCCGGAAGGCGCAGGCGGGCCGACTTACCCGAATATGTAAGTCATTGGCTTGAGCAAACAAGGCTCCCGGATAGGGAGCCTTTTTTATGCTTGAAACGCGTCAAAGTTGGGAGGGGGCAAGCCCCCTCCCACATTGAATCTACGCCGCGCGCTCTTCGCCGGGGTTACGCAAGAAGTAGCGCTTATACTCCCGACTGAACTGCGACGTACTCTGATAGCCCACGCTGTGCGCCGCCTGCGCCACGCTCATGCCCTCCACCAGCAATAACTGCTGAGCCTTGAGCAGTCGCAAGCGCTTGAGGTACTGCACCGGCGACAGCAAGGTGCAGCGCTTGAAATGCTCATGAAAAGTCGACGCACTCATGTGCGCATAACCGGCGAGGGTCTCGATGTTCAGCGGTTCGGCGTAATGGGCATGCAGGTGATTCAACGACGTGGCGATCCGTGAAAACTGCCCTTGCTGTTCCACCAGCGCGCGCAGCACATCGGCCTGTGGCCCGCGCAACGCCGTGAACAACAATTCGCGCACCCGCGCCGGGCCCATGATCCGGCTTTCCAGTGGATCGTGCAGGCACTGCAACAGCCGCTCCACGCACCCGCGCATGGCGTCGTCGAGCACCACCGAACTCATCGACTCCAGGGTCTGCGCGGCCGGCGGCGGGCCTGCCTGAATGCCCATGGCCATGACCAGTTCGCCAAGCACCACGCGATCTATACCGACCGTTACGCCATACAGCGGCGCATTCGGCAGGGCAAAGGTCTCGCATTCGAACGGCACTGGCATCGCCTGGATCAGGTAATGCCCGGCGCCGTATTCCAGGGTGCGCGGGCCCAGATAGGCGACTTTGCTGCCCTGGGCGACGATCATCAGGCTCGGCTCGTAAATCTGCGGCCCACGCGCCACGTCGCAACTGGCGCGCAATACCTTTACGCCGGGCAGATGGGTCGGGGAGAAACCGTCGCGGGGCGTAAGCCCCTTTATCAAGGCAACCAACGCGGCATTTGCGTCGAGATGGCGGGTCAACAGCATGGCAAAAAACTTCGCGAAAAAGGGATGCGAACATCATCGCAGATCTGGCAGCCGGTAGATCCAAACCAGGGGCACTCCCGGACGAATAGGCATGAGGTTCGGAGCAATCACCATGGCCGCATCCGGGGGTGGCGCGGAGAATGGCCCGCCTCACTTGTCACTGCTTTTTGCGAGGTTTCCCATGTACACCGCTATCGGTTATGCCGCCCAGTCGGCCACCACTCCCCTCGCCCCCATGTCCTTCGAACGCCGCAGCCCACGCGCCGATGACGTCGCGATCGAGATTCTCTACTGCGGCGTCTGCCACTCCGACATCCACCAGGCACGCAACGAATGGGGCATCGCCGTGTACCCGCTGATGCCGGGCCACGAGATCGTCGGCAAGGTCACCGCCATCGGCACCAACGTCACCGCGCACAAAATCGGCGACCTGGTCGGCGTGGGCTGCATGGTCGACTCGTGCCGCCACTGCGAAGCGTGCAAATCCGACCTCGAGCAATACTGCCTCGAAGGCCCGACCATGACTTACGCCACCCCGGACCGCGTGGACGGCAGTAACACCATGGGCGGCTACTCCGACAGCATCGTGGTCAGCGAACACTTCGTGGTCAAGATCCCGGCCAAGCTCGACCTGGCCAGCGCCGCGCCGATCCTGTGCGCAGGCATCACCACCTACTCGCCGCTCAAGCACTACGGCGTCAAGGCCGGCGATAAAGTCGGGATCCTCGGCATGGGCGGCCTGGGCCACATGGGCATCAAGTTCGCCAAGGCGATGGGCGCAGAAGTGACCCTGTTCACCCGTTCCGCGAGCAAAGCTGAAGAAGGCCGTCGCCAGGGCGCCGATCACGTGATCGTGTCCACCGATGCCGAACAGATGAAAGCCGCCGCCGGTAGCTTCGACTTCCTGCTCGACACCATCCCGGTGCAGCACGACCTGAACCCCTACCTCGACGTGCTGCGCTTTGACGGCGTGCACATCCTGGTCGGTTTGATCGAGCCGGTAGACCCGCCGGTCCACGCCGGCAAACTGGTGATGAGCCGCCGCGTGCTCGCGGGTTCCTTGATCGGCGGCATTGCCGAAACCCAGGAAGTCCTGGATTTCTGCGCCGAGCATGGCATTACCTGCGACATCGAAATGCTCGACATCCGTCAGATCAACGAGGCTTACACCCGCATGATCGCCGGTGATGTGAAGTACCGCTTCGTCATCGACATGGCGACCTTGAAGGCCTGATCAGGCCTTCGCGCCCAACTCCGCTGACAGCCGTGCTGCGACCTGTTTGACCACAGGGATCAGCTCGGCCATTTTCTCCAGCGGCATGTAGGGCACGGTACTGGCGATGCTGATGCCGGCGACGATGCGCCGGCTGGCATCGCGCACCGGTGCCGCCACGCAACGGATCGACGGTTCGTTGTCTTCCAGATCGAACGCGTAACCGCCCTCCACGTATTCACGCATGCGCTGCTCGAACTGCGCCCAGGATTGCTCCGGGTGCTGCGGCCATTGCAGGTTTTTCCCACCCGCCGGCAGGCTGACTTCGTACAGGCGCTGCCACTCTTGCAGCGTGTCATCCAACAGCAATGCCTTGCCGATACCGGTACGCGCCAACGGCATGCGATGGCCGACCCGCGAGCGCATTTCCGGGCCATTACGGCCGGGGTTCTTGTGCAGGTACAGCACGTCGTCGTATTCGCGAATGGCCAAGTGGATGGTGTCGCCGGTCAGCGCCGACAGTTCATCCAGATAGGGGATGGCCAGGCTCACCAACGGCAGTTCTTCGCGCGCCTGAAACCCCAGCTCGATCAGCTTGGGGCCCAACAGGTAACCGACTTGCGGCACCACGCGCAGGTAACGCTCTTCCACCAGGCAACTGGCCAGGCGGTGGGTGGTGCTGCGGGTGGTGCCGATGCGCTTGGCGATCTCTTTCAAATCGCGCGCACCGCCCGCCACCGCTTGCACCACGCCCAGGCCACGCAGCAAGGTCTGGGTGCCGGTGGGCGCGGCGTCTTTGACGGGAGTGTGGGCGTTTTCCTGCATATCGGGCCTATTGGGAAGTACGAAAACGGCGAGCATTATGATCTCTGGTGCCTTCTGTGGCGAGCAGGCTTGCCCTGCGTTGGGCTGCGAAGCAGACCCGGTAAAATCACCGCGAAATGTCTGCTAAAACGCGGCGCCTGGTTTTAGGGCCGCTTCGCAGCCCAACGCAGGGCAAGCCTGCTCGCCACAACAAGCTGGTCAGCAGCAAACGTCAACGCTGCTTCATGCGGTCGATGATCACCGCCAGCAACAGGATCGAACCGCGGATCACGTACTGGTAGAAGGTGTCGATGTTCTTCAGGTTCATCGCGTTTTCGATGATCGCCAGAATCAGCACACCGGCGATCACATGGCGGATCATGCCGACGCCGCCGCTCAGCGACACCCCGCCCAAGACACAGGCGGAAATCACCGTCAGCTCAAAGCCCTGGCCGATCATCGGCTGGCCCGAAGTCATGCGCGATGCGAGGATCACCCCGGCCAACGCGCCGATCAGACCGTGCACGGCAAAGATGATGATCTTGGTGCGATCAACGTTTACCCCGGCCAGTAACGCCGCTTCCTGGTTGCCACCGATGGCCATGGTATTGCGCCCATAGGTGGTGTAATTGAGCAGCCAGCCAAAGAACACGAAGCACACAATGGTGATGATGATCGGCACCGGCACGCCCAGCAGTTGGCCGTTGCCGAACACAAAGAACCTTTCGTCCATCACGCCGACGGCCTTGCCGTTGGAGAAAATATAGGCCAGGCCGCGCACGATCTGCATGGTCGCCAAGGTCGCGATCAACGCGTTGATTCGCAGCTTGGCGATCACGATGCCGTTGATCAGCCCCACCACCAGGCCCATGGCCAACGCCGCCGACACCCCGAGCACCACGCTGTCGGTGTCGCGAATCACAATCCCCGCTACCACCCCGGCGCAGGCGATCACCGAGCCCACCGACAAGTCGAAGTGCCCCGATGCCAGGCAGAACAGCATGGTGCACGCGGCGATGCCCACAGTGGAAATCGCCAGCCCCAGGCCACGCATGTTCAGCGGCGAGAGAAAGTTGTCGATAAACACCGCGCTGAGCACAAAGATGCTTAACGCCGCCAGCAGCATCACCCAGTCATCAAGGAACTTGCGCTGGTTGAAACCCGGCCAGAAGCCCTTTGCAGTTTTTACCTCGGACATACCCAAACCCTCTTGTTCTTCAAGCCCGCGAACGCGGGAGCGCCAGTTGCAGCAGGCGTGCTTCATCCGCTTGATCGCGGGTCAATTCGCCGGTCAGGGCGCCTTCGCTCATCACCAGGAGGCGATCGGAAATCCCCATCACTTCCATCAGGTCGCTGGACACCACGATCACCGCAATGCCGCTGGCCGCCAGGTTGTGAATGATCTGGTAGATCTCCGACTTGGCGCCGATGTCGATGCCACGGGTCGGCTCATCCAGCAGCAGGACTTTCATCGGCATCGACAGCCAGCGACCCAGAATCGCCTTCTGCTGGTTGCCGCCCGAGAGGTACATGATTTTCTGCTCGGCACTCGGCGTCTTGACCTTCATGGCCTTGATTTGCTGGTCGGCGTTGCCCTTTTCCCAGCCTTCGCGCAGCAGCCAACCAAAGGTGGAATGCGCGCCACGTGCACTGATGTTGATATTCTCGGCGACGCTGGACAGCGGGATGATGCCCTCCTTTTTGCGGTCCTCCGGGCACAGCAATACGCCCGCATCGATGGCATCGCGCGGCGAGCGCAGGGGCAGGTTTGCGCCGCAGAGTTCCAACTGCCCGGCGGTGAAACGCGTCAACCCGCTGAGCAGCCGGAACAGCTCGGTACGCCCGGCGCCGACCAACCCGAACAGCCCGAGAATCTCGCCCTTGTGTACCTGAAAACTCACCGGCTCGCGCAAGCCTGGGCCGAGCAGGCCCTGGACTTTAAGCGCGACGTCGCCGTGCGTGCGCGGGCGATAGTCGTAGATGTCCTGAATGTCGCGGCCGACCATGCAGGTCACCAGTTGGTCGTGGGTCAGCGCGGCCATGTCGTCAAAGGTGCGCACGAAGCGGCCGTCCTTGAACACCGTGACCGCGTTGCAGATGCGGAACACCTCTTCCATGCGGTGGGACACGTAGAGCACCACTTTGCCCTCGTCGCGCAGGCGCGTGATGATCGCCATCAACCGGTCGATTTCCCGCGCCGACAAGCTGCTGGTCGGTTCGTCGAAGGCAATCACGTGCGCGCCGCGCGACAGTGCCTTGGCGATTTCCACCAGTTGGCGCTGGCCGAGGGACAGGCGCCCGAGCTTCTGGTCCGGGTCGATTTCATCGGCCAGGCCCTTGAGACACGCCAGCGCCTTCTTGCGCAACAAGCTGCGATTGACCACACCGAAGCGCGTCGGCAAATGCCCCAGAAACAGGTTCTCCGCCACCGTCATTTCCGGCACCAGGTGCAGCTCCTGGTGGATCACTGCCACGCCGCTGGCGATGCTGTCGGCGGCGGACTTGAAGTCCATGGTCTGCTCGCCGATCTGCACCGTGCCGCTGCTCGGCAGGTAGGCCCCGCCGAGGATTTTCAACAGCGTGGATTTGCCCGCGCCGTTCTCGCCCATCAACGCGTGTACCTGGTGCGGCCGCGCTTCAAAGCTGATCTGCGCCAGGGCTTTCACACCGGGAAACTCCTTGCCGATGCCGTTGAAGCGCAGGGCCGCGCCGCTCATTTCCACAGCCCGATTTTGGTCAGTTCCTGCTGGAAATTGGCGCGGGTAATCAGGGTCACTTCGTCCATCGCGGTGTACTTCGCGGGCTCCTTGCCGGTGGTGACCCACTCGTACATCGCCAGCGCCGTGTTGTAACCCTCGATATGCGGGCTGGGCAGCATCGAGCCGAAGAAACCGCTGTCGGCTTTCTTCAATTCGCCGATGGCGTCGGTACCATTGATGCCGATGCCGATCACGTTGGCCGCTTTAAAGCCGGCACTTTCGGTGGCGCGCACGCCGCCGAGCACGGTGTTGTCGTTCATGCCGCCGATGATCAGGTTTTTCGCGCCGCTGGGCAGCTTGACCAAAGCCGAGTTGGTCGCGTCCATGCTGCCGGGCACATCGAGGGTTTTCAGCGCGGCGGTGAGGATGTGATCCTTGGGAATGCCGGCCTCTTCGAGGGACTTGATCGAGCCGTCGGTGCGTTTTTTGCCGGTATCGAGTTCGTTATAGGTGTTGATCACGGCGTAGGTTTCTTTCCAGTCCCAGCCGCGTTTCTTGGCTTCGGCGGCCATCGCGGCGCCCTGCTTCTGGCCGACTTCAAACGCGGCCATGCCCAGGTACGGCACGTCCTCCATAAAGTTGCCTTTGGCGTCGACAAAGCGGTCGTCCACCGCCATTACTTTCAGGCCGTTGGCCTTGGCCTTGGCAACAATGGCCGGGCCCAGGGACACGTCCGGCGGGCAGATCACAAAGCCCTTGGCGCCATTGGCGGCCAGGCTGTCGATGGCCGAGAGGGTTTTTTCGCCATCCGGCACGGCGATCTTAATCACGGTAAAACCGTGCTCCTTGCCGGCTTTTTCGGCGAAGGCCCATTCGGTCTGGAACCAGGGTTCTTCAGCCTGCTTGACCAGGAAGCCGATCTTTACTTCTTCGGCAGAGACAAACCCGCTGAAGGCTGCGGCGAGCGCCAGGGCGCCCAGGGTTTTCTTAAGCATGAACCACCTCTTGTTGGATTTAGTCGTGGTACATCACAGACCGCCCGCCATCGATCATCAGGCAGGTGGCATTGATAAAGGGCGCCTCATCGGTCGCCAGGAACAGCGCGCTCATCGCCACCTCGACCGGCTGGCCGATGCGCTTGGGCGGGTGCAGGTCGAACGCGCGCTGGCGCTCGGCGTGGGGGTCGGGGAAACCGTTCCAGTAGTCGACGTTGAGCTGGGTTTCGATATAGCCCGGCGCGATGGCATTCACGCGGATGCCCTTGGGCGCGTATTCGATGCCGAGGGCGCGGGTCAGGCCGAGCAAACCGTGCTTGGCCACGGGATAGGGAAAGCAGCCGGGGATGATGTGGCTGGAATGGGTAGAGGCAATATTGATGATGTTGCCGATGCCCTGCTCGATCATGTGCGGCAGCACCGCGCGGCAACCGAACCAGGCGCCGTCGAGGTCGATGGCGAAGCAACGGCGCCAGTCTTCGTCGGTCATTTCCAGCGGGTCACGGAACACATTGACCCCGGCGCAGTTGACCAGCACGTCCACGCGGCCAAAGCGCTCGACGGCCAGGTTGACCAGTGACTGCCATTGCTCTTTGGAAGTGATGTCGACCGCCTGCGCAACAATCTCGGCGCCGCGTTCGCGCCAGTGGGCCGCGACGTTTTCGACTTTTTCGCCCTGGATATCGGCGATGACCAAGCGTGCCTGCTGGGCCTGAAAACACGCGACGATCGCCTCGCCAATACCCTGGGCGGCGCCGGTGATGATCACCACTTTGTTTTTCAGCCGTTCGCCATAGGTCGGCTCGGGCACAGCGGGTAACGACAACGGTTGGGGCTGCATCGCTTCACCTGTTTTATTTTTAGTAGTGAGTGCTGATGCAGCCGACTATAAACCCAGAACTTCGAATATCTCAATATATAAATTTGCGTCCCATATACTGAACAAATATCAAAAAAATGTGGGAACAGGTTTGCTCCCACATCTTGATCTTCGGTGTTTACAGATGGAGTGACTAGCCGAGCGCGAAGTCGCGCAGCGCATCGCCTTCCATGCGGTAGCGCACCCATTCTTCCTGCGGTTGGGCGCCGATGGATTTGTAGAAGGCAATCGCCGGCTCGTTCCAATCCAGCACGCTCCATTCGAAGCGCCCGCAGCCGTTGTCGCAGGCGATCTTGGCCAAGTGCCGCAATAACTTCTTACCCGCGCCGCCGCCACGTTGCTCCGGGTTGATGTACAGGTCTTCGAGGTACAGGCAATTGCTGCCGAGCCAGGTGGAATAGCTGAAAAAGAACACCGCAAAACCGATCGGCAGGCCGTCGCGCGAGCAAATCAGGCCATGGGCCGTGGCGCCTTCGCTGAACAGGCTGCGCTCGATATCCACCACACTGGCGATCACTTCATGCCGGGCTTTCTCGTATTCGGCAAGCTCGGTAATAAACGTCAGGATCTGCGCAGCATCGCTGGGCACGGCGGGGCGAATCTCGATGGACATGGGCGAGCCTTGGGCAATTTCAAAGCACACATACTAAGGCGGTTTGATGACGGATTGCAGCGCAATTTCGCGAGTGCTCACACACAAAATCTTACAGGTGCCTTTCTACCGTTCGTCGGCATCAAGGCACGAACGCGCGAGCCGGGCGGACCAATAAAGGGTAAGGACATTAATCATATGGAGACACCCCCATGAAGAATTCCAAGTTTGCCGCCCTCGCCCTCACCGGCCTGTTGTCTGCTGCGTCGCTGAGCGCCGTTGCCGCCAGCTCGACCACCGGGCCGACCGATCCGACGCCTAATGCCACCACCGAATCCCAGAAATCCATGGGCACCGGCATGGACACCAATGGCGGCGCAGTTATCGAGCCAGGCGCCGACCCGCGCACCCAGGGCAACGACACCCAACGCCAGGCACCCGCTGCCGTAGGCAATGGCAAGATGGGCCCTTCGATCAACCAGCCCAACATCAACAAGGGCGATGACTCGAACGTCCCAGGCGCGCCAAAACAACCTGCGCCTTGATGCATTGACCGCACCACCTACACCCGATCATTTCCCAGTGAAGAGGTACGCATGAACGTCGACAGAAACCTTGAGAAAGAAGTCCTGACCCGCCTGCTGCACGCCCACCCTACCGGTTTGGGCAAGGAGGTGCTGGATAACTACCGCGGTGAAAAAGAAGTCGCCAGTGTCTTGGCGTTTCTCCAGGACCGTGGGCTTATCAAGGATGGGCATGTGACCACCGACGACGCCGGTGAATACTCGTTGAACTTGCCGATCAAGCTGACCGCATCCGGTGTGGATGAGGCGCGCAAGCTGGAGGGTGAAAGCGCTCAATAGCGCAGTCATCCGTTGGATTGAGGCGTTGAAAAAGGCCAATTGAACGAAGATCCAAATGTGGGAGGGGGCTTGCCCCCTCCCACATTTTTGCTCAGCATTTATTCGGCGAGCAATGCGTCGACTTCAGCGCTGCCCGGCGAGGTTGCCGGCCCCCAACGGGTTACCGCCAGCGCCGCTGCCGCATTGGCACGACGTGCTGCGTCGGCAGGTTTCAATCCGTTGGCCAACCCGGCAATCAATACCCCCGCGTGCGCATCCCCGGCGCCATTGCTATCAACTGCCTGCACCTTGAAGCCGGGCACATGCTCGACCTCATCTGCACGTCCCACCCAGCATCCATTGGGTCCGTCGCGCACCACCAGCAGCGTCTGTGCGGGCAAGTGTCGATTGAGTTCGGTCAATGCTGCAGCGATATCCTGCGCGCCGGTAAACGCCAGGGCTTCCGGGCCGTTGCTGGTCCAGATGTCGATACGCGGCAGCAAGGCGACCATCAGCGCCGAATCCGGCGCCTTGACCAGCGGGCCCGGGTCGAACACCACCACGATTTCCCGCGGCAATGCCAACAGCCAGTCGATCAGCGGCTGCGCCTTGCCCTCGAGCAGCAGGCTGTAGCCGCTGACATACACATAGTCGTCAGCCTGGGGCCGCACGCAGGCCAAGTCTTCGGCCGTCAGCTCGCCCTCGGCGCCGATATGGGAAATGAAGGTGCGTTCGGTGGTTGCCTCGGTCAAGGACACGCACAACCCCGTGTCCTTGCCACTGCGGGCCGCCAGGCTCATTTCAACACCCTCGGCCTGCATCGCCGCACGCGCCAGGTCGCCGAAGCGCCCGCTGCCGTGGCGGCCGAGGTAAACCACCGGCAAGC
>NZ_JBAWDE010000250.1:0-9042 GCF_049590575.1 Pseudomonas sp. | reverse complement strand
GGCTTGAGCACCGCGACCGGCGCAGCAGCCTCCTCACCCGACGCCTCCAGCGCCTCGTAGGGCTCAAGCGCCTGCAGCAGCTCGGGCCGCGACGGCGCGGCAAACGGCAGTTCGGTGCGGGGCAGCCAGTTGACCACCTGCATGGCGGTCAAGTAAGCGCGACGTCGGGACTCGATAAGCACAGCTCGGCCACTTGTGGATAAGTAAAGAGCGGGGATTCTACCGCTGTTCGGCAACAATCGCCCACTGTGCACTGACCGGCTGTGGATAAATCCCGCGCCTGATGCAGTACAATCGCGACTTTTAACCGCCAACCAGCCGGCCATTCCCATGATCGAACCCAAGCGCGTCCTGCGCGCCCTCGCCGAACACTGGGCCTTACTTGAGCCACTGTGCGAACACTTCGACCAAGGCACCCTGAGCCTTGGCGAGTTGCGCGCGCAACTGGCCGCCCAACAACTGGACAGCACGCCCCAGGACATCACCAGCCTGCTGGACGTGTGGATTCGCCTGGATATCCTGGTGCCTGTCGCCAAGAGCCCGAACCGTTTCGAGCTCAACGCGCAGATCCATGACTTCCTCGCCTATCTGCGCAAGGAGCACCGGCTTGGCCTGTGCCTGGAAATCGAAGCCTACCTGCGCCACCTCGAGCGCTTGGCCGGTTATATCCAGGACGCCTTCGACATCCGTGATGGTCATGACCTGGCCCGCCAACTGCGTCTGCTGGATATGCGCGTACGCGACGTGCTGAAAAAACTCGCCAACGACGAACAGGCCCTCGCTGCCGTGGCCGACCGCGCCAAGACCAGCGACCGACAGATTCCGTTGCGCCAGCGTTATGCCGAGGTCTTGGCGACCTGGGACGAATACGTCGAGCCGATGATCCAGCTGGTCAACGCCGACGGCGCCTTCGAACAGGGCGTGCGCAAAGTCGAAAACGTGCTGCTGCGCATGCTCACCGAGCAACAGCGCCTCGGCCACCTGGTGGACGACGACATGCTGCTGCGCACCCACGCGCGTATCCTCGAAATGCAGACCAGCGCGCAGCTGACCTTGCGCCACGCCCGCGAGCTGCTGCTGCCGTTGCGTGAAGAAGCGCGCCGGCACAACGCCGTGACCCGCGGCGCGGCGCTGGCGCTGTCGGCAATCCGCCGCAAAGGCTTGGACGCCGTGCCGCAGGCGGCGATGCCGATGTTCACGCGGCCGCAAAGCACCTTTCTTGGCAGCGCGAGCCAGGTCGAGGCGTATGTGTATGCCCTGGCGAATTTCGAGCCGAAACCGGCGCGGTTCCCCAAGGCCCACAAAACTCACAAGGGCGACGCCCAGCGTGCACCGCGCACGGTCAAGGAAATGCTCGAGCGCTGCGAAGACGCACTGCCGATGCCGGACCTGATGACCTGGCTGCTGGAGCAGGAACCGGACGGCGCCACCGACGAATTGCTGTACTGGTTCTCGCGGCTCTCGCGTGAAAAACGCTTCAAGCGCGAGCGCCTGGAACGCCGCGACTACCACACACACGAGCACCAGGTCAGCCTGCGCTCATTCGCCCTGCTCCCGGCCAGTTCCGACGCGGCCGAGCACTCTGCGAGCATCCCTAATGCATCTTGATCTATCCGAACTGTCCCAACTGGCGCCGATCTTTCGCGAGCTGTTCAAGGGTTACCACGTCAGCCGCCGCGACCCGGAGCTGTACGCGCAACTGTCGAACTTCCAGGACCAGTACCGCACACTGTTCAAGGCCCTGGGCTTCGAGCTGGTGTGCGATACGCGTGGCTTTTACTACTTTGTGCCGGACTCCGCCATCGCCAGCGCGCAGGTGAACAAGACCGCCCAGCGCCTGGCGCTGTTCACCTTCATCCTCGTCGAGCATTTGGCCGACCAGGGCCGCGACCCGATTGCCGTGCTCGACGGTGGCAGCCTGGGCCGCGATGAGCTGCCTTCCCTGCTGGAAAAGTACCGCGACCTGTTTATCCAGGCCGAAGTGCAGACCCAGGAAGAGCTCGAAGAAAAAATCATGCGCCGTATGACCCAGCTCGGTTTCGCCAGCGAAGACAACGGCATTTACCGTTTCCTGCCGCCGATGCACCGCTTCCTCGACGTGTGCCTGTCGGTGCAGCAGGACCGCGACCTCGCGGCCAGCGTACACAGCGTGTTGCCACTGCCGGCGCCGGTGATCATCGACGAAGACAGCGACGAAAAACTGCTGAAGACCGATGACCCGCTGGACCTCAGTGACTTCTCTGACGAGAGCGAAGAAGACGCACTGGCCCGTGCGATTGCCGAAGAACAGGAGACCGACGCATGAGTAAGGAACGCTACGGCATCCGCCGCTTCGCGCTGTTGAACACCGCCGGTTACAGCCTGGGCTTGTTCCCGCTGGAAGAGCCGCTGTCGGTGTACGGCGCGAACAACCTGGGTAAATCCGCTTCGATCAACGCCTTGCAGTTCCCGATCCTGGCGCGCATGTCGGACATGAGTTTCGGCAAGTACACCCTCGAGCAATCGCGACGTTTCTACTTTGCCACGGACACCAGCTACATCCTCGTGGAAGTCTCGCTGCCCCATGGCCCACACGTGATTGGCGTGGTCGGGCGCGGCCCGGGCGGCGGTTTCGGTCACCAGTTTTTTGCCTACGCCGGCAAGCTGGACCTGGCGCATTACCAGAAGAACGACACCTGCCTGCGTCAGAAAGAGCTGTTCACCAACCTTGAGCGCGAGGGCCTGAAAGCCTACGAGCTCAAGCCGGACGAACTGCGCCGTTTGCTAGTGGGCGGCCACACGTCGATCCCGCTGGACCTGACCCTGATCCCGCTGCGCTCTACCAGCGAGCAGAGCCTGAAGACCTTCCGCGCGCTGTTTATCAACCTGCTGCACATGCGCGAAATCACTGCGGCCAAGCTCAAGCAATTGTTCCTCGATGCGTTCGAACACAGCCTGCGTTCGGGCAGCGTGGATTACATCGCTGCGTGCGAAGAAGCCTTCCGCGATGTGCGACGCATGGAGCAGGACTACAACTCCCTGGTCGCCGCCGGCCCGTTGGTTGAGGCACTGGCGAATGGCGTTCGGCAACGCGACACGTTGCGCGGCAAGTTGCATCGCCTGTCGCCACTGCTGGACTCGCTGCTCGGCACTTGGTCGGACTACGCCAGTGCGCGCAAGGAAGAGCTGACCATCCAGGCCGAGCACTACCGCAATGAACAGGACGCGCTGCAAAACGACCAGCGCGGCGGCACCCAGGAGCTGATGCGCCTGGAGCGCGAAATCAGCGGCATCCAGCGTTGGCTGGGCGAGCTGTCGGTGCTCAAGCATCGCTTTGCGTTGGTGGATGACGTCAAGGTGCTGGAGCAGCAACTGTTGGCGGCCAAGGATGCCCACGATGAATTGGCCGGCGCGCTGGCGCAGTCTCGACAGTTCAGCGCCGAGGACCTGGACGAGCGCTTGCGCGACCTGGAAAAACGCCTGAAGTCGGTCAAGCAGCAGCTTGATCACGCGGACAACAACAGCTACGCCAAGCTGCGCGAAGAATTCTCTCAGCAGGATGTCGAGCGGCTGATGCGCCTATTCAACAGCTCGTTGTTCAGCTTGCCGCTGGGCGAGCATGGCATCACGCTGGATGAGGACGGCCAGTGGGTCAAATCCCTGGAGCAGATCCTCGATGGTTTCAAGGGCGAGCGCTTTGAAGTGCCAGGGCTGTCCATCGACATCTCACACATCGAACCGCCGGCCCTGCAGGCGCTGGCTGATCGCGCGGCATTGCGTGACCAGAAAGAGCGCCTGGAAAAAGAACTCAAGCAACTGAAAACCCAGCAAGCCGTGGCCTCCGACCGCGCCGCGAGCAAGACCCAGACCGAAGCGCTGTACCAGCAAGTGCTGGATGCGCAGAAGGCCCTGGAAGACTTCCGCCGCGCGCAAACCCTGAGCGCCGAAGAAGGCGAGAAACTGGAAAACCTGGCGCAGATGGAAGCCGCCCAGGACGAGTTGAAACGCTCCAGCGATGCCTTCACTGAGCGCGTCCAGCAACTGTCGGCCAAGCTGCAACTGGTCGGCCGCCAGATCGGCGACATGGAAGCCAAGCAACGCACGCTGGATGACGCCCTGCGCCGCCGCCAGTTGTTGCCGGCAGACTTGCCGTTCGGCACGCCGTTCATGGACCCGGTCGACGATTCCATGGACAACCTGCTGCCGCTGCTCAATGACTATCAGGACAGCTGGCAAGGCCTGCTCCGCGCCGACGGGCAGATCGAAGCGCTGTACGCGCAGGTGCGCCTCAAGGGCGTGGCCAAGTTCGACAGTGAGGATGACGTGGAGCGTCGCCTGCAACTGCTGATCAACGCGTATGCGCACCGCACTGACGAAGCCCTGACCCTGGGCAAGGCGCGGCGCGCGGCGGTAACCGATATCGCGCGCACCCTGCGCAATATCCGCAGCGACTACGACAGCCTGGAACACCAGTTGGCGCTGTTCAACCGCGAGATCAACAAGCGTCAGGTGTCGAACCTGCAAAGCTTCCGTATCGTGCTCGCGCCGAACAAGGAAGCGCTCAAGCATATCGACCAGATCATCCACAGTGCCGGTCAGTATGAAGAAGGCGAAACCCTCTCGGTGTTCGACCTCAGCCAGAGCGCCGAGCAGGACAACAAGAACGAGGAAGCCAAGGAATACCTGGCTCGCCTAGTGGCTGCCAACCATAACCAGTTGGGCCTCAAGGACCTGTTCGAGCTGGCGTTCGAGATCACCAAGGTGCACGGCCAACCGGTGATTCATACCGACATCGATGGCGCGGCCTCCAACGGCACCACCATGACCATCAAGGCGCTGACCAACATGTACTTGTTGCTGCACTTGATGGACCGCGACCAGGCCGGGCGTGTGCGCTTGCCGTACTACCTCGACGAGGCGGCGGACATCGACGAGAAGAACCAGGCCGCGCTGCTGGAAACCAGTTTGCAACTGGGCTTCGTGCCGATCCTGGCCAGTGTGAAGCCGCAGGTGTCCGCTCAGGTCGCGATCGACCTGGAAGGCGGCAGCGGGCCGAACGGGATCTACATTGATGAGGCGGACTGGAAGTACATTCGTCGCCACGATGCAGTGAAGGCCACGGTGAATGTGCAGGCGGACGAGCCGGAACTGGATGAAGTCTGATCGGCTGCACTGAAATGCAAAAGGCCGCGACCTTATGGATCGCGGCCTTTTTTTATCGTGTTGAATAGTGCTGTGTTCTTGAGGGCCTCTTCGCGAGCAAGCGCAGCGATCTATTTGCCGAGCGGTATTTTTGGCGCCCAGGTCAGCCACTCTTCTTCGAACTTGTCGAACAGCGGGAAGGTCTGCTGAGGCCGGGCAGCATTGCCCATGCGCTCGCCGTCCGGGGTGGCGAAGGCAATACCGCCGGCGACCAGGGTTTCCAGGGATTCGGTGCGTACCGTCGCGCCCTTGAACAGACCGAAATCGAGGCCGAAACCGCTGGTGTTCCAAAAGCGGCTGCCGCCACGCACCAGCGGCGCGTACTTGGGTTCGATCAAGATGTGGATCAGCACGCGGTCGGCGGTCTGGCCCAACTCGTAACCGGTGACTTTACCCACGGTGACTTCACGGTAAGTGACCGGCACCCCCTCCTTCAGCGAGCCACGGCGTGCGGCGCTGAGTACAAGGCTCAGGCCCGCCTCCTGATGGACGGCTTCAGGTGGCTGGTCCAAGGCAACGAAGTTCTTTTGCGGCCCGGCATTCTTTGCCGCCGGCTGCACCTCTATGTATTGGCCGGTGACCAGGGTTTCCAGGTTGGAGGTTTTCATCAAACCCAGCTCAGGCTTGACCACCCAGAACTGGCTACCGACGCGCGCAATGCGGTCCGCCACTTGGGTGATGCGTGCGCTGAGCAGCACCGATTGCATGTCGGCACTGAGGTCGACGCTCTCGATCTTGCCCACATCCAGCCCCTTGAACCGCACCGGGGTGCCAGGTCGCATGCCGTCGGCGCGGTCGACCTTGATGGTGACCAGCGTGCCGTGTTGGTTGGCAGCCTCGCGGTCAGCGAAGAGACGAAAGCGCGGGATGCGTTTTTTCAGCGGCACATTCGGTTCCGGTGTTTCGAAGGCGATGCCGCCGGCCATCAAGCTCGCCAGGGACTCACTTTTCACCTGAATGCCGCCGGTGAGACCGCCGGTCAAGGTAACACCACTGGCGTTCCAGAAACGCGTCGAGCCATTGACCAGGTTTTCGTATTCCTTCTCGATATGAACGCCGATCACCAGTTGCTTGTTCTTGCGTGAGAACTGGTAGCTCTGCACCGAACCGACCTTGACCTGCTTGTAGAGGATCGGGCTACCGACATCCAGGGAACCGAGGTTGTCGGTGAACAGCACCATGTGCAGGCCCGGGGAGCGCAGGTCCAGCGGCGGCGCTTTGGCACGCGCGACAAATTCCCGTTGTGGCGCGCTGCCTTTGTCGCCGGGGCGGATGGCGATGTAGTTACCTTTTACCAGAGCTTCCAGACCGGTGATGCCGGCCAGCGAAATGGAGGGTTTGACCACCCAGAATTGGGTGTCCTGCACCAGGTAATCTTCAGCCAGTGGGTCGAGGGTCAGCTCGGCGTTGGCGCTGGACAGATCCGGGTCGATCTTCAGGGTTTTCAGGCTGCCGACCTGGATGCCTTTGTACATGACCGGGGTGCGCCCGGCCTGCAGGCCCTCGAAGTCGGTGAGCTTGACCTTGACCCTGATGCCGGCAGCGGCGGCGTCGAAGTCTTCATACAAACGGAACGGCAGGCTCGGATCGGTCGGCGGGCTGTCCTTGCGATTCTCTGGGGTAGCAAAGGCAATGCCCCCGGCCACGATGCTGGAGAGCGATTCACTGCGCACTTTCACCCCGGAGAGGTTGGCGTCGATGCTGATGCCGCTGGCGTTCCAGAAACGTGTGTGTTTGCGCACCAGGTTGGCGTAGGTCGGCTCGATGTAGACTTTGATCTCGACCGTGCTCTGGTCTTCGGAAAGCAGGTAGCTTTTGACCTGGCCGACCTGAATCTGTTTGTAGAACACCGGGCTGCCGCGGTTGAGCGAGCCGAGGCGATCAGCTTTGATAGTCAGGTGCAGGCCAGGCTTGGCGTCTGACAACGGCGGCTCTTCAGAGAGCGCCTTGAATTTGCGCGTGGGCTCACCGTCACCTGGGCTGGCAGCGATGTAATTACCTGACACCAGGGTTTCCAGGCCAGTGATACCGGCCAGGCTGACGCTGGGTTTGACCAGCCAGAAGCGGGTATTGGTCTTGAGGTATTGCTCGACGTCCTTGTCCATCTCGATGGTAGCGATCACGCCACGATTGTTGCCTTCGTCATCCAGGGCCAGGGTCTTGACCTTACCGACGGGCATACCTTTGTAGACCACCTCGGTCTTGTTGACCTGAATCCCTTCGCCGCTTTCAAAGCGTACCTGGATTTCGATGCCTTGCTGGGAGTAAGCGCGCCACCCCAACCAGCCACCAATAATCAGGGCAATCAGGGGCAGCACCCAGATGGCCGACCAGTTGGAGGCCGGTCGGGTTTTAGCTTTAGGCAAATCACTCATGGTCGTCGTCCGACTCCGTGTTATCCCAAATCAGTCGGGGATCGAAGGTTACTGCGGCAAGCATCGTCAAGATCACCACACTGGCGAACGCCGCAGCACCGAGGTTTGCCTCGACACTGGCAAGTCGCCCAAAGTTTACAACCGCCACCAGAATCGCGATCACGAAGATATCCAGCATGGACCAGCGGCCAATGAATTCGATAAACCGGTACATCACAATGCGTTGTTGCGCGGACAGCGGCTGATGACGCTGCACCGAGAACAGTAGCAGACCGATGCCCACCAATTTGAAGGTCGGCACCAGAATACTGGCGATGAATACGACCGCTGCAATGGGGAACATGCCGTGCTGCACCAGTTGGACCACGCCGGCCATGATGGTACTGGGATCACCCTGGCCAAGAGAGTTGATGGTCATGATGGGCAACAAATTGGCAGGGATATACAGAATGGCGGCTGTAATCAGCAATGCCCAGGTACGGGCAAGGCTGTTAGGGCGGCGCTCATGAATCAGCGCTCCGCAACGGGTGCAGAGTTGCTCGTCGGTATCCGGCTCTTGCTTGTTCAGCTCGTGGCATTCGGTACAAATCAGAATGCCTGCATCAATCGCCCGCATGATCATCCTCTCCTGACAGTGCTTGCCAGATCTGGTGGGGCGACATCACCACCTCAAGCAGTACCTGAACCATTAATAGACTGATAAAGCACACCAGCCCAAGGCCGATCGTGATAGAGGCCATGTCGGCGAGCTTTACGATCGCCACCAGGACCCCCATTAGATACACCTCCAACATCCCCCAATCTTTCATATGGTGGTAGATGCGGTACAGCAGCAGCCCGTAGCTGCGGCCAATCTTCCAGCGAATACTGAGCAAAACGGCCAGTTGGCAAAGCAGTTTAAGCAGGGGAACCCCCATACTGCACAGGAACACAACGGCGGCGACGCCTTGCATACCCGTATCAAACAGACCGACCACGCCGCTCCACACGGTGTCCTCCGAGGACTGCCCGAGTAAATTGAGCTTCATGATGGGCAAAAAGTTCGCAGGGATGTACAGCAACAGCGCGGCGATCACCAAGGCGAGACTGCGCTCAACGACATTGTGGCGGTGAGCGTAGAGCTCGTAACCGCAACGCGGGCATTGGGCTTTTTCGCCAAGGGCGAGGGCTGGCTTACGCATCAGCAAATCGCACTCATGGCATGCCACCAGGTCGTCCAGTGGTAAATCCGACACCTCAAGGGCATCAACCGGATCGGGCATAGATAGGGCTCTGACTCTAAAAAAGGTTAGGGCCTATTCTAGTGGTCTGGTTCAGAAATAACTGTGCAAATTTGTCCGCAGATTCTGATCGCCCCGGTTTCCAACCGCCCAAAACAAAACCCCTGCTTGCGTTAGCAAACAGGGGTTCTGGAATTTAATCTTGACGATGACCTACTCTCACATGGGGAAACCCCACACTACCATCGGCGATGCATCGTTTCACT
>NZ_JBAWDE010000249.1:0-5600 GCF_049590575.1 Pseudomonas sp. | reverse complement strand
CCTACGCGCTGTGCCTGGCGCTGCTGGATAGGGACACGCCGCTGTGGCTGGCGCCGAGCTTCGACACCCCGCTGATCCGCGCCAACCTGGCCTTCCACTGCGGCTGCCCGCTGACGGCGACGCGCGAAGACGCCGTGTTCGCATTGCTCGGCGAACAGGACCTGCTCGACCTCAGCGGTTTTGACCACGGCAATGACCGCTACCCCGACCAGTCCTGCACCTTGCTCGTGCAGCTCACCGACCTGGAAGCCGGCCGCGGCCTTAGCTGGCGCGGTCCCGGCATCCACACGCAACGCCGCGTGAACCTGCCAGTGCCGCAAGCATTCTGGCTGGAGCGCCAACGCCGCGAAGCTTTCCCGCGCGGCCTGGACGTGTTGTTTGCCGCCGGCCACCACCTGATCGGCCTGCCACGCAGCAGCCGCGTTACAGAGGAGCACGCCTGATGTACGTAGCCGTCAAAGGTGGCGAACAGGCCATCGACAATGCCCACCGCCTGCTGGCGAAAAAACGCCGGGGCGATACCGCGATTCCGGAACTCGGCGTGGCGCAAATCCGCGAGCAACTGCCCCTGGCCGTGGCGCGGGTGATGACCGAAGGCTCGCTGTTCGATGAAGAACTCGCCGCGCTGGCGATCAAGCAAGCGGCGGGGGACTTGGTGGAGGCGATCTTTCTGCTGCGCGCCTACCGCACCACCTTGCCGCGCTTCGCCTCGAGCCTGCCGATTGATACCGCGCAGATGGTGTTGAGCCGGCGCCTGTCGGCCACGTTCAAGGACGTGCCCGGTGGGCAACTGCTCGGCCCGACCTTCGACTACACCCATCGGCTGCTGGATTTTTCGCTGTTGGCCGACGGTGAATACCCCGGCCCGCAGACCACGCCCGAGGCGCGCATCGAAGCCTGCCCACGGGTGCTCGGTTTGCTCGCCAAGGAAGGCCTGATCAAACCCGAAACCGACGATAACGCCAGCGTCGCCGACATCACCCGCGACCCGCTGGAATACCCGGCCA
This sequence comes from Pseudomonas sp., assembly GCF_049590575.1. Taxonomy (GTDB): domain Bacteria; phylum Pseudomonadota; class Gammaproteobacteria; order Pseudomonadales; family Pseudomonadaceae; genus Aquipseudomonas. Next base: position 4,593 of record NZ_JBAWDE010000249.1, on the reverse strand, counting down.
GCCGCGCCGAACGCCTGCAGGCCCTGGCCCGTGGCGATGAGGGTTTCCTGTTGGCGCTGGGTTATTCGACCCAACGCGGCTACGGCCGCAACCACCCGTTTGCCGGTGAGATTCGCATCGGTGACGTGCAGGTGTGGATTGAACCCGAAGAATTGGGCTTCCCGATCTGCCTGGGCAGTATCGAGGTGACTGAGTGCGAGATGGTCAACCAGTTCGTCGGCTCGGCCACCGAGCTGGCGCAATTCACCCGTGGTTACGGACTGGCGTTCGGGCATGCCGAGCGCAAGGCCATGGGCATGGCGCTGGTCGACCGTTCGCTGCGCGCCGAGGAATACAACGAAGAGGTGGTGTCGCCGGCCCAGCGCGAAGAGTTCGTGCTGGCCCACTGCGACAACGTCGAGGCGGCGGGCTTTGTCTCGCATCTCAAATTGCCTCACTACGTGGACTTCCAGTCCGAGCTGGAACTGATCCGCAAACTGCGCCAACCGGCTGAGGGCCCCCGCCATGAATGACCGCGATCCGGCGTATAACTTCGCCTACCTCGACGAGCAAACCAAACGCATGATCCGCCGCGCCTTGCTCAAGGCCGTGGCGATCCCCGGTTACCAGGTGCCATTTGGCGGCCGCGAGATGCCATTGCCGTACGGCTGGGGCACCGGCGGCATGCAATTGACCGCCGCCATTCTTGGTGCGGATGACGTGCTCAAGGTCATCGACCAGGGCGCGGACGACACCACCAATGCCGTGTCGATCCGGCGCTTTTTTGCACGCACGGCGGGTGTCGCTACCACTGAAGCCACGCCGGACGCCACGGTAATCCAGACCCGTCACCGCATCCCGGAAACCCCGCTGCAGGCTGGGCAGATCATGGTGTACCAGGTGCCGATCCCCGAGCCGCTGCGTTTTATCGAACCGTCGGAAACCGAGACGCGCACCATGCACGCCCTCAATGACTACGGGGTGATGCAGGTAAAGCTCTACGAAGACATTGCCACCTTCGGCCATATCGCCACGGCTTACGCCTACCCGGTGAGGGTGGACGAACGCTACGTGATGGACCCGTCGCCGATCCCCAAATTCGACAACCCGAAACTCGACATGAGCCCGGCGCTGATGCTGTTCGGCGCCGGGCGCGAAAAACGTTTGTACGCGGTGCCGCCGTATACCCAGGTCAGCAGCCTGGACTTCGAAGACCACCCGTTCGAAGTGCAGAAATGGGCGCACAACTGCGCCATTTGCGGCAGCCACGATTCCTTCCTTGATGAGCTGATTCTGGACGACGCCGGGACCCAGAGTTTTGTGTGTTCCGACACCTGGTATTGCGCCCAGCGCGTGAAGGAGAACACCCAGTGAGCCAGCCGTTATTGCAAGTGCGCGACCTGTCTTTGCTCTATGGCCCGGAGAAGGGCTGCCAGGGCGTCAGTTTCGATCTGTACCCCGGCGAAGTGCTGGGGATTGTCGGCGAGTCCGGCTCGGGTAAATCCACCTTGCTCTCGCTATTGAGCGGGCGCCTGCCACCGCACGCCGGAAGCATCGGCTACCGCAGCAAGGACGGCGAATGGCTCGACCTCTACAGCGCCAGTGAAGCCGAGCGCCGCACCTTGCTGCGCACCGAGTGGGGCTTTGTCGAGCAGAACCCGCGCGACGGTTTGCGCATGGGCGTGTCGGCCGGCGCGAATATCGGCGAGCGGTTGATGGCGCAGGGCGTGCGCAACTATGCGCAACTGCGCGGCGCCGGTCTGGACTGGCTCGGCCAGGTGGAAATCGACCCGGCGCGTATCGATGACTTGCCGCGCACCTTCTCCGGCGGCATGCAGCAGCGCCTGCAAATCGCGCGCAACCTGGTTTCCAGCCCGCGCCTGGTGTTCATGGACGAGCCCACCGGCGGCCTGGATGTGTCGGTGCAAGCGCGCCTGCTCGACCTGCTGCGCGGCCTGGTGCGTGAGCTGGACCTGGCGGTGGTGATCGTCACCCACGACCTGGCCGTTGCGCGGCTGCTGGCCGACCGCCTGATGGTGATGCGCCGCTCGCGGGTGGTGGAAACCGGGCTGACCGATCAGATCCTCGACGATCCACAGCACCCTTACTCTCAACTGCTGGTGTCTTCGGTATTGCAGCCATGACGAATGCCTTGATCGAGGTCCGTGACCTCTCGAAAACCTTCACCCTGCACCCGCAGAACGGCGTGGTGCTGAACGTGCTGCGCGGGGTGGATTTCAGTGTGCAGGGCGGCGAATGTCTGGTGCTGCATGGCGAGTCCGGCGCGGGTAAAAGCACCTTGCTGCGCACGCTGTACGGCAACTATCTACCGGCGGGCGGCAGCATTCGCGTGCGGCATGCCGGTGAGTGGCTGGAACTCGTCGGCGCCGAGCCGCGCGCCATCTTGCAGGTGCGCCAGCAAACCCTCGGTTACGTCAGCCAGTTCCTGCGTGTGATCCCGCGCGTGGCCTGCCTGGACGTGGTGATGGAGCCTGCATTGGCCCGTGGCTGGTCGAGGGCCAATGCGCAGTCACGCGCCGAGCACTTGCTCACGCGCCTGAATATTCCCCGGCGCCTGTGGCAACTGGCGCCCGGCACCTTCTCCGGGGGCGAGCAACAGCGGGTCAACATTGCCCGCGGCTTCATGGTCGAGTGGCCGGTGATGCTGCTGGACGAGCCCACCGCGTCGCTGGACGACAACAACCGCCAGGTGGTGCTGGAACTGATGAACGAAGCCAAGGCGGGCGGTGCCGCGCTGATCGGCATCTTCCACGACCGCGCCGCCCGTGAAGCGGTCGCCGATCGCCATTTCGACATGACCCCCACACCTGTTGCCGCAGAGGAATACGCCCATGCCCGCTGAACAGATCCTCAGTAATGCCCAGGTCGTCACGGCTGAGCGCATGTTCCTCGGCACCGTGGTACTGCGCGACGGCACGATTGTCGACATCGCCGAAGGCCGCAGCCAGTTGCCCCAGGCCCAGGACCTGGGCGGTGATTGCCTGCTGCCGGGCCTGGTGGAATTGCACACCGACAACCTGGAAAAGCACATGACCCCGCGCCCCGGCGTGGACTGGCCGTCGACCTCGGCGGTGCTCAGCCATGACGCGCAGATCATCGCGGCGGGGATCACCACGGTGTTCGACGCGGTGTCCATCGGCGACGTGAACCCCAAGGGCAACCGCATGAAAAAGCTGCCGGCGATGCTCGATGCCATCGCCGCCGCCGAGGGTGCCGGCCTGACCCGCGCCGAGCACCACCTGCACCTGCGTTGCGAGCTGTGCCACCCGGACACCCTCAGCGTGTTCCGCGATCTGGTGGAAAACCCGCTGGTGCGCCTGGTGTCGGTGATGGACCATTCGCCGGGCCAGCGCCAGTTTGTGCTGGAATCCAAGTACCGTGAGTACTACATGGGCAAGTACCACTTGAACGACGAAACCATGGACGCCTTCATCCTGCTGCAAATGGCCAACTCTCGGGAGTACAGCGACCGTTACCGCGCGGCCATTGTCGCGCATTGCCTGGCGCGCGGCTTGTCGGTCGCCAGCCATGACGACGCGACGCTGGCGCACGTGGAGGAGTCGGCGCGCTACGGCATGAGCATCGCCGAATTCCCCACCACGCTGGAAGCGGCTAAGGGCTGCCAGGCGTTGAACATGAAAGTGTTGATGGGCGCGCCGAACGTGGTGCGCGGTGGGTCGCACTCGGGTAATGTGGCCGCCGCCGGCCTGGCGGCCGAGGGCTTGCTGGATATACTGTCCAGCGACTACTACCCGGCCAGCCTGTTGCAGGCGGCGTTCGTGCTGGCCGATCAACAGGACGGCGGCGACCTGGCACGCGCGGTCAAGATGATCAGCCTGGCGCCCGCGCGAGCGGCGGGCCTGACCGATCGCGGTGAAATTGCCATCGGCCTGCGCGCCGACCTGGTACAGGCCCGCAGCCGCGAAGGGCTTCCTGTAGTGCAACAAGTCTGGCGACAGGCAAAGAGGGTGTTTTGATGGCGGGCAGGTTGATCTATCTCATCGGGCCATCGGGTTCGGGCAAGGACAGCCTGCTGGATGCCGCACGCCCACGCTTGGCCGAGCGCGGCTGCCGCATCGTGCGCCGGGTCATCACCCGTTCGGCCGAGGCGGTGGGCGAGGCTGCCCAGGGCGTGAGCCCGGCACAGTTCGCCGCGATGGACGCCGAGGGCGCGTTTGCCCTCAGTTGGCAGGCGAATGGGTTGTCCTATGGCATCCCTCGCGAGATCGACGACTGGCTGGCGGCGGGGGAGGACGTGTTGGTCAACGGCTCCCGCGCGCACCTGGCGCAAACCCGCGAGCGCTATCCGCGTGTGTTGGTGCTGTTGCTGACGGTGGATCAGGCCGTGCTGCGCCAGCGCCTGATCGCACGCGGGCGTGAAGCCCTGGCGGATATCGAGGCGCGCCTGGCGCGCAATGCGCGGTTCACCGCTGAGCTGATCGCCGGCAATGGCGCCGGGTTGTTCGTGCTGGACAATTCCGGCCCGCTGGAACATAGCGTCGAGCGCCTGCTGTGCTGCCTGGACCACGGGCACTCGGCATGCGCCTGACCTTGCTCGGCACCGGCGACGCGCGGCAAGTCCCGGTGTATGGC